>NZ_JBQFMP010000012.1:0-124620 GCF_056531905.1 Ruegeria sp. K11 | reverse complement strand
ACAGCCCCATGCGATCCTTAATAACGGAGTGCCGTCTTTCGGAGCTTTCTACGATCTCAGACAGGTCTGGTCAGAAGAGAGTATGAAACGCCTGCAGAATATGTAGGGAAACTTCCCAAAAGGGACTATTGACGCCGGTTTAAGCCTTCAAAAACATTGAAAAAGACCATTTGAGCCAAAGACTCTTTACACAGCCGTTCCTCCCGCGACAACATGCAAGAAATTTGAAAATTCGAATATCGGGATGAATTCTCCCGGTGTGCCCGTGCTAAATTGCGCGTCGGATGATTGTGATTGTAAGGGGGGAATTATGGCCGGTATTTTTCGTTGGATTGTACCCGTGTTTCTGGTTTTTGCACCGACACTTGTCGGCGCACAGACCGAACAGGAGGGTGTAGCCGAGCCTGTATCAGACGATGATCTGCTCACGCAGGCCGAGCTGGAAAATCTGGTCGCACCGATTGCCTTATTTCCGGACACGCTCTTGATTCAGATCCTGGTTGCGGCGACCAGTCCGATGGAAGTCGTCAAAAGCGACCGGTTGCTGGCCAGCATGGACGGTGAAGAGCCTGAGTTCATTCAATCTGCTGTAGAAGCCGAAGAATGGGATGAAAGCGTTGAGGTTCTGGCTGTCGCCTTCCCGGAAGTGATCGAGGATATGGCGGCCCATATCGAATGGACCGAAACCATGGGCGACGCCATGCTTGCCCAAAGTGACGAGGTGATGGTCGCCGTTCAGACCATGCGGACCCAGGCGATCAACAACGGTGCCCTGATATCGGGCGAGGAACAGCTTGTCGAGGTCACGGAAGACGAAACCGTCATCATCCAACCTGCGGACCCAGAAGTTGTTTATGTGCCGCAATATGACCCTCAGTTCGTTTATACCGACAACAACAGCAACCTTGTTGGCGACGCCATTGTCACCGGAGCTATCGCGTTTGGGACATTCGCCCTGATCGACGCCATTTTTGACGATGATGACGACTGGAATGACTACTGGGGTTGTCGAAATTTCGGGGGTTGGGGTGGGGGCCCGATCTATCGAAATCCGAATATTGATCTGGATATCGACGGCAATGTGAATATCGGCAATGACGTCAATATCGGGAACGGAAATATCAACCGCCCTGACAATGGCTGGAAACCGGATGATCGAAAGAAGGATCAGGCGCGAGACAAGATTGCCTCCAAAAAGGATCCAGGGGGCAAGACCAAGCTGCCGATAGACAAAGGTGACAGCAGCGCGGATGCCTTGCGAAGCAAACTGTCCCAGAAATCCGGTGCGCCAGATATCTCCCGGCCCGGATCGCAGGCCAAAACGGAAGCAGTTCGGAAAACTATGAAGGATGGGGGCACGCCCAAGGTCAATCGGGCCACGCCGAATAAGGCAGTGAAGAAACCGGCCCAAAAGCCAGCGGTTAAGAAACCATCCGGGACCAAGTCCCATGTCACCAAGGCCACTAAGCCCAAAGCGGTCAGCTAGCCTAAGGCGACCCCCAAGAAATCCAACGGGCAAAAAGCGCGCAAGGCTTCGCAACGGGGTAAAGCCAGCCACCAAAAAGCCCAGCGGAGGAGATAAGAGCATGACCAATAAGCTGATCAAAATAACTGCAATTGCTGCGCTGTTTTCAAACCCGGTCTGGGCCGAACCAGCCGTGTATGACTCACCTCAGGAGGCGCTTGAGGCGATGGTCGCGGCGCTGAAAAGCCCAGAGGAAGGCGCCACTTTGGCCGTCTTTGGGCCAGAGGCTGCGGACTATCTTTCCGATGGAAACCCGGTCGAGGACAAGATCAACAAACTGGCCCTGCTGTCCCTTTACAAAGAAGGCTATCGGCTTGTGCCGCAAGACGATGGCTCGGTCCTGATCGCGCTGGGTGAAGAAGGCTGGCTGTTCCCGGTGCCCATCGCAAAGACGGACACGTCATGGTCCTTTGACAACGATGCAGGTCGGGAAGAAGTGCGTCTGCGCGAAATTGGCCGCAACGAACTGGACGTAATCGAATTGATGGTGGCCTATGTCGACATCCAGGCCGATTTCCGGTCGCAGGATCAAAATGGCGACGGGGTCAGGGAATTTGCAAGCCAGATTATCTCAACCTCAGCGGATCAGCGGGATGGGCTGTTTTGGGCAGATGAAGACACGCTTTTGGGCGAGCTTTTCGCGCGCGCCTCGGCCCTTGGTTACAGCGACGGTGAAACCGATCACGCGCCCGAACCCTATTTGGGCTACTATTTCCGTATCCTGACCGAGCAAACCGATGCGGCACCCGGCGGCGCCATGGACTATTTCGTCAATGGTCACATGGTTGCGGGTCACGCTCTTCTGGCCGTTCCGGCAGAGTTCGGAGAGACTGGTGTGCACAGTTTCATGGTGTCGGAAAACGGTGTCGTGTTTGAGTCTGTTCTGGGCGAGGACACACTGGAAAAGGCGGCAGGCACAACGGGATTTGATCCGTCTGAGGATTGGCAGCCGGTCAATTAAACCGGCGCGTCAACACAGACATTCGATATTGGAGATTTTTCAGAAGACTATTAGAGGATTTGCGACAATGAGTTTGGTCAAGACACTTGCGAAGGCTGCAGTTGGTATCGCGATTGCAAAGGGAGTAGGGGGCATGATGTCCCGGTCAAACGGCGCATCAGCAGGGAGTGTTTCGGGTCGCGGCGCGCCCTATGGCGGCTCAGCTTCCCAAATGCCTACATCAGAGGGTGGAGGCTTGGGCGGCATGCTTGGGAAAATGCTGGGCGGCAACGGACCCAGAGGCCGCGGTAGCCTCGGCGGTGCCTTGGACGAACTCAGCCAGATTTCGACAGAGAGTTTTTCAGGCTCAGAGGCTGCGGCGCGTCCGTTTGATGCGCCAAAACAAGGCTCACTTGGCGACATGCTGAACCAGAGCCTTGAGGGGTTTGGTCAAGAACAAGCCACGCCATCGCCCGAGCAGGAGGAAATGGCCGGAGTGTTGTTGCGCGCGCTTATTCAGGCAGCAAAAGCGGATGGTCGCATAGATACGAGCGAAAAAGAACAGCTAACGCAGCATCTGGGCGACCTGGATCGCGAGGAACTGGAGTTTGTAAAGGCCGAGCTTGCCAAGCCCGTCGATGTGCCCGCGCTGGTTCGTGACGTTCCGGCAGGGGCAGGCGGGCAAGTCTATATGATGTCAGTCATGGGGATCGATCTGGATACAAACAAAGAGGCCCGGTACCTGCATGAGCTGTCACAAGCGCCGGGTCTCAAGCCGGACATGGTGAATTCGATCCACGATAGAATGGGTGAGCCTCGACTATTCAGATAGATTGGTCGGCTTACTCGGGAACGGTTGCGCAGATCGTGACGAATTCTCCTGCAGTAGCGCCGCTTCAAGACTCTGAGGAAACACTATTGGCGTTCAGTCCTTTGATACCAATTTGGTTTGAATGACGAACTGAGTGACCGGATCGACGTCTTCGTTTTCAAGCAGGGTTGCGAACTGGGTGTCCAAGCGTGTTTCATTCCAATTGCGCATCGCGATCGCAATCTCCAGAGTCGACGAGTGATCCTGTTCCAGCTCGCGGGAAAAGATTCTGATGATTTGGTTTCTGAGCACCGGCGACACCGCACCAGAGTCAACCAAGGCGCGAATAAGAAGTCGTTTACGGTCCTGTTTGAGATTTGCCGACCCTAACGCGGCGTCCATATGCTTCAAGCTGTACGGTGACCCTGAGCAGATGCAGCGGTCGCAGGCTGCGAGAATTCAAATGGCGGTTTCGGATTTGTTGAACGAACGCGAACTGGGTCTCGGTCAGCGACGGCACGTCGATATTGTCGAGTTCCACAGAACCAGTATCCCACGCATTCCGAGTCCCGGTGCCGGTAGTGACAAGGGTCAGATCTGATCCTGCCCCACTGAAGTGGTCATTTTGATTACTCGCATCCAACGGTTTCGATGGTCGTTCGTTTGATCCTTCTTCTGTTTCAGGATGCTTTGACCGCGCCCGAAGCAGTCATCGGGCTGGGCGATGAACATCATCTGTGTGTCAACGGGAACGGCTGGAATCCGGGCGAAGTGATTTTGTCGCCGTGGGGCAGGAGGCGGGTCTGAAGAAACGGTGTGTATCCGACATTGTCGAGCAGGTTTGCCATGCTTTCCATCAATGGCCTGTCTTTGCGGACGCAAGCGGGATTCCTGAAGCGCGAAGCCGGGAAATTGGATCAAAACAGGATGTGATTGACACAAACCGATTGGGGCGGCTCGTGGACGCTTTGATGTCAGAAGTGTTCGCCGCGGTTTTGTCGATGACATTCTTTTGCGGCAAACCGTCGACCTCGGGTATAGGCGCGAAGGATTTGGTGGCGGTTGGTTCGTTGCGTCCAAACAGGCATATGGCGTAAATGCGCGCGTTATCCCGGCCGCGTTTGCGACGGCTTGTGCTTTCACGGGGCGCGGCCTGTATGCTGGCTTTTTTGCTACTCCAGCCGTGGCCAAAGCTATCTTCTGTTTTCCCGCAATTTGTTAATACTGAAACAAATCTTTCACCAAACCGTCACACGATCCGCATAGGTGACCGCTTGTGCGCACAACCCGTGCATTGCATTGGGGTTCTTCCCCATTCGCATCAGACTTTTCACTTTGAACTGCCTGTCCCTTCACGCGGGCCTATCTGCCAAGCACCGGGACTGCTTCCGAATCGGAGGATCGAAATGACCAACTTCAAACTGAGCGCAGCCGTTGCCACCGTCGCCTTTTCCGCGACCGCAGCGTTTGCCGAAACCGAAATCACCTGGTGGCACGCGATGGGCGGCCAGCTGGGTGAGACCGTCAACAAAATCGCCGAGGATTTCAACGCCTCGCAGGACGACTACAAGATCACTCCGGTCTACAAAGGCAGCTACGAAGAGACGCTGACCGCAGGGATCGCGGCCTTCCGCGCGGGCGAACAGCCCAACGTCATGCAAGTGTTCGATGCGGGTGCCGCCACCGTGATTGGTGCCAAGGGTGCAACCATCCCGGTTCAGGACCTGCTGGCCAATAATGGTGTCGATTTCGACATCAACGAATATATCGCCGGTGTACGCTATTTCTATGCCGACAGCGACGGCAAGATGATCGGCATGCCCTTCAATTCATCGACGCCGATCCTGTATTACAATGTCGATGCGCTGGACGTGGCAGGTGTCACGCCGCCGAAGACATGGGAAGAGTTCCAGTCGACCACAGCCCCGGCGCTGAAAGATGCAGGCTACATCGCGCTCAGCCAGTCGCACCTGCCCTGGATCTTTACCGAAAACTTCATGTCGCGCCACGACCTGCCGTTTGCGACCCACAACAACGGCTACGACGGTATCGACACGCAGATCCTGGTCAACAACGACGCGATCAAGGCGCATTTCACCGCTGTAAGCGAGTGGAAGGAAAACGGTATGTTCGAATGGTACGGCACCGGTTGGGGTGACAACCAGAAGCCGTTCGAAGAAGGCAAGGTCGCGATGTGGCTGGGCTCGTCCGGTTCGTTCGGCGGTCTGCTGCAAAAAGACCTGCCATTTGAATTCAGCGCGACCGAACTGCCCTATTGGGAAGCCGTAACCGCCGAGCCCACTCAGACCTTCATCGGTGGCGCAGCGCTGTTTGCCATGTCCGGCAAGTCGGACGAGGAAAACAAGGCGACAGCCGAGTTCTTCCGGTTTCTGACCGCGCCCGAGACCCAGTATTTCTGGCATCAGGAAACCGGTTATGTACCGATCACCGAGGCCGCGTATGAGGTTGCCAAGAAAGACGGCCACTATGACCGTTTCCCGGCGGCCGCGGTTGGTGTCAACCAGCTGCAAGGCAAGGCCGGTGACAACACCAAAGGTTATCGCATGGGCTTTTACGTGCAGATCCGCGACATCATGAACCGCGAATATGGCCGTATCCTGACCGGTGAAACCGACGTCGAGACCGCGTTCAAGACAATCGAAGAAGAAGCCAACGAGCTGCTGGCCCGCTTTGGCAAAACCCAGGGTTAACCCCCGGGATCACCCCCAGAATGGTCGTGCCCTTGGGCGCGGCCATCACACTTTTTCTTACTGGACCACTCATGAAACGCGCGGGCTTCGACACGATCTGGCTGCCTGTGGCGCTGTTGCTGCCGCAGTTGATGATCATCGCCATCTTCTTTTACTGGCCTGCGGGCTGGGCCTTGCAATCCTCGTTTTTTCTGCAGGACCCGTTCGGGTTCGGATCGACCTTTGTGGGCGCGGAAAACTATACCTCGCTGCTGGGCAGTAATCAGTACAAGCGCATCGCGTGGTTCACGGTTGTGTTTTCCGTTCTGGTCACTTTTTTCTCGCTGGCCATCGCGCTGCTGTTGGCGGTCAAGGCCGACAAGGTGATCCGGGGGGCCAAGACCTATCGCACGCTGCTGATGTGGGTCTATGCTATCGCGCCCCCGGTGGCCGGCTTTCTGGGCATCCTGTTTTTCGACCAGAGCACCGGCCCCATGACCAAGTTCTTTCAGATATTTGGCTGGGATTTCAAACTGGGTGTCGACTACAACGCGACCGCAACCGCGATGATCATCGTGTCTGTCTGGAAGCAGATCCCGGTCAATTTCATCTTTTTCCTCTCGGGCCTGCAATCCATTCCGCGGTCCGTGCGCGAGGCGGCGATGATCGACAACCGGTCCGCCACCGGGCGGTTCTGGCAAGTCACTTTCCCGCTGCTGGCCCCCACCGCGTTTTTCCTGCTGATCATCAACATCACCTATGCGATGTTTGACACCTTTGGCGTCATCGACGCGCTGATGAAGGGCGAGCCGGGCAACAACCCGATGACGCTGGTCTACAAGGTCTATCTGGACGGGTTCCGGGGCAACGATCTGGGCGGCTCATCCGCGCAATCGGTGATCCTGATGGTGCTGGTGCTGGTGCTGACCGTCTTTCAGTTCCGCCTGGTGGAACGCCGGATTCACTATACCTGAGGGCTTTGGACATGGCTGAGACAACACTCGACACCCCGATCGTGGCCCGCCGCCGCCCTCGCATCAAATGGGAGGCGATCGGCGACCACACTGTCCTGATCCTGGGCGCGCTTTTGATGATGGCGCCGCCTCTGCTGGCGCTGATCACGGCCAGCCATGACGCGGTGACGATCCACCGCGAAGGGCTGCAACTGACGCTGGGCGACGATCTGGGAAAGAACTTTCACGCCGCGATGTTCGAAAAGGGCGGGTTCACCCAGACGGTTGATGGCACGCTGATGCTGATGAATTCGTTCATTCTGGGGATCGGCTTTGCGGTGGGCAAGATCATCATCTCGATGATGGCGGCCTATGCCATCGTCTATTTCCGCCTGCGTTTTGCCACGCTGGCCTTCTGGGTGATCTTCACCACCTTGCTGCTGCCGCTTGAGGTGCGCATCTTGCCCTCATACGAGGCGATCCAGAAACTGGGCCTGACAAACACCTATACCGGACTGATCGTCCCGCTGATCGCCTCGGCCACCGGTACGTTCTTTTTCCGCCAATTCTTTATGTCGGTCCCCGAAGAACTGGCCGAGGCCGCCCGGATCGACGGTGCGGGTCCGTGGAAGTTCTTTACCGACATCCTTGTACCCCTGAGCAAGACGATGATCGCAGCGATCTTCATCATCATGTTCGTCTTTGGCTGGAACCAGTATCTGTGGCCCACGCTGATCACCACGGACGAAAGCTTTTTCACGCTGGTGCGGGGCATCAAACAGATCGTCCTGACCTTTACAGACAGTCAAATCCCTGACTACGGCCAGGCCCTGATGCTGGCCATCGTGGCAATGATCCCCCCTGTGGCGGTCGTGGTCTTTTTTCAGAACTGGTTCGTCAAGGGCCTAACAGAATCCGACAAATAAGGAATGCGCGCATGGCTCAGGTATCATTAGAGGGCATCCGCAAGGTTTATCCCAACGGTTTTCACGCAGTTGAAACCACCAGCTTCACCATTCAGGACGGCGAGTTCGTAGTTCTGGTCGGCCCGTCGGGCTGCGGCAAATCCACGTTGCTGCGGATGATCGCGGGGCTTGAGGACATCACCGAAGGGGTGCTGAAAATCGGCGACCGGGTGGTCAACGATGTGGACCCGGCGGACCGGGACATCGCGATGGTGTTCCAGAACTATGCTTTGTACCCGCATATGACCGTTCGCAAGAATATCGGCTACGGGCTCAAGAACCGCGGCACCCCGGCCAGCGAAATCGACGCCCAGGTTCAGGATGCGGCAAAAATGCTGAACCTGACCGAATATCTGGACCGCAAACCGGCACAGCTTTCGGGTGGTCAGCGTCAGCGCGTCGCCATGGGCCGGGCGGTTGTGCGTGACCCGGCCTTGTTCCTGTTTGACGAGCCGCTGTCGAACCTCGACGCGAAACTGCGCAACCAGATGCGGATTGAGATCAAGGCCCTGCAACGCCGCCTTGGCACCACCGCGGTCTATGTCACTCATGATCAGGTCGAGGCGATGACGATGGCCGACCGCATCATCGTTCTGAACGCGGGCCGGATCGAGCAGATCGGCACCCCGTCCGAGATTTACCACAACCCGGCCTCGACCTTTGTCGCGTCCTTCATGGGCGCACCGCCGATGAACCTGATCGAAGCACAGATGGACGACGCGCAGGTTCGGATCAACGGCTATGACGGGCTGATGCCCGCGCCCGGGTCTTTTGTCGGGCTGGTGACCATGGGTATCCGTCCCGAAGATGTGGAACTGGACGCGCAGGGCAACATCCCCTTCCGTGTCGACATCCTGGAAGAGCTGGGAGCCCACCGCCTGCTGCACGGGGCAATCGCGGATCAACCCTTTACTGTGATGGTCGGGAAGGACCATGAGGTGCAAAGCGGCGAGACTCGCGTGACCCTCAAACCCGAAGCCCTGCGGCTGTTTGATGCGGAAACGGGAAGAACCTTGTGATCACTGATGTTTTAAGCGCGTTGCCCGCGGTGACGCCGGACCAGCGGCAGGAGATCCTGTCCGCCCCGCGTACCGCCGAGGCGCATCGTGACCTTCTTGCCATGCTTCCGGCGATGAATGCGCTGCAATTGGGCGGGTCGCCCTCGGCCACCGAACTGCCCGCCCAATTCACCGCAGCGGCATGGAATGTCGAGCGTTGTCTGTTCCCCAACGACACCGCCGCTCATCTGAACCAGATCGCCCCGGATGTGGTTCTGCTATCCGAAGTTGATCACGGCATGGCCCGTACCGCACAGCGCCACACGACCCGGGACATGGCGCACACCTTGGATATGGTTTATGCATTTGGTGTCGAGTTCCACGAGCTTGATCTGGGCGGTGAAACCGAGCGCGCCTATTGCACCGATGAATTCAACGCATTCGGCTGGCATGGTAACGCCATCCTGTCCCGGGTGCCGTTCGACCGCGCTGCGCTTATCCGTCTGGACGATCATGGCCATTGGTTCGTGCCGGAGACCGGCGCGACAGACCCCGGCCAACCTCGTGTCGGGGGACGGATGGCCATTGCCGCCGTGGTGCCGACTGCCAAGGGTCCGGTCTGCGTCGTTTCCACCCATCTGGAAAGCAATGCGAATGCCGCACACCGGCACGCACAGTTCGATCTGTTGCTAAAGGCCGTCGACGAATTTGCGCCCGATACACCGGTTCTGATTGGCGGAGACTTGAATACAGGCAACCATATCCCGCCGGACTTCGACTGGCGCCGTGAAACCTTGTTCGATCTGGCGAAAGAACAAGGCTATTCGTGGGAGTTCACGCCCGAGGGCCATACGACGCGTGCCAGCCTGATCACCCCGCATCCCGACCGCAAAATGAAGCTGGACTGGTTGACGGGCCGGGATCTGGTGCCCGTCCGGTCTGGTATATTGACCTCGATCTCGGCTTCGGACACACCACTTTCGGATCATGATTGCGTTTGGAGCACGCTTGAGATTCACAACAGGTGCTTGTCATTATAGACCGCCGCGCAAAATATTAGTGTTCAGTCACACCGATCTGCCGGATCGCATCCGGACGTGGCATCCCTTGCGCCGTCAGAACCTCAACCTGTCGTAGTTTCGTGATAATCTCTTCGGGCTAGAGTCGCGTGTTTGCCATGGTCTTCCTCCATCTTGTTAAACATGGCGGAGGACCACTTCTGTGGGTGAAGACCACCTTTCTGATCCGTACAAAACCCGACAAACATCTGCGCGGATTTCCAGACGCGGCGAGGGTTCTGCGGCAAACTTTTTGGATGGCTAAGCGTCATGGTAATTGGTGGACAGTTTAGCCTTAGTGCCGCTCCGGTTTCTTACTTAAGCGACCTTTCGTTCGAAGGCCAATGGGCTTTTCCGGCCCAAGACCAGCCATGGGCTCCGCCGCAGAGAGAAATCAGAAGTCGATCATTCGGGAAAGTGCTGAGCGCCCTCTTCTGCACCCAGCCTGAATCGACCTCAGTAAATGACGATTGCTGCGCGTGTGATTGCGGACAAAAAGACCTTTGGGCATCTGTCATATCGTGTTGCGACACGCCGCCAGTCTTTCGGTCTAGCGAACATGATTTCAATGCGGTTGCGGCGTTTCTATCGTCGCTTGTCGTATCAGACGGCTTTTTTGCGTTGCGTTCGACATGGAATGCAGGCGCGCACCCCTTTGTCTTGCAACGTTTCTCTGAACCAATCTGCATCATAGCCGCGAACTCCGAGCAGTTATTCGACACTTGGCAGACGGCTCAGCGGAGCTTTTGCCCCGGAATAATCACTGACCTTACCAGCCGTCACAAAGAAATTCAGGGGGCGATCTTGGCCGCCACAGATAGCATGGTTCAGTCCAGGCATCTGGTGGATGGGATTTAGGATGGATCGATCTGGTTCGGAAGTCCAAATGTTCCAGAGGCTAAGGTCATGCAGTATGACACCGGCAAGCACTGCGTTTTCTATCACCGTTATCATATCGTCTGGTCGACGAAGTACCGCTACAAGGTGCTGACCGGCAGGGTGCGCCTGCGCGTGCGCGAGGTCATCCATCAGGTCTGCCGCGAGAACGAGATCGACATCTTACGTGGGGTGTTGTCGAGCGACCAAGTCCACATGTTCGTGTCGGTGCCGCCAAAGATCGCCATCTCCGATTTGGTGCGCAGGATGAAGGGCCGTTCGTCACACAAAGTACAACGAGAGTTTCTCGCGATCCGCTGGCGCTATTGGGGCCGTCGGTTCTGGGGCAGGGGGTAATTTTCAACCACCAACGGCGCGATCACCGAAGACATCGTGCTGTAATATCTCGAAAACCACATCGCCGATCTTACCGACGTCAGTCGGTCGTCGTTCAGTCAGGAACAGATCGTGCAAGAGTTGTGGGGCACCGAACTGACCACGGAAAATCTCATACAGGCTGACTCGGCGTCCAACGCTGTTGCGAGTTAAGGAATACGAAAAAGCAATCGCTTGAATTCAATGCCCTGGAACCCACCAAGGCCGAGGCCGCCGAGGCGCAAAAGAACGGCTATTCCGCGTATAAGATGCGCTTTGGCTGGGGGCAAAAGGACAGCATGGCTGGAATGCGAAAATCTCAAACGGGTTGAGGCCGTGCGTGAGGTTATCGACTATGACATCGATCTGATGGTCGAATACTACATGGGCTGGAACCTGGACTACGCCAAGGGGATGCTGCCCAAACTGGTCAAGTACGAACCCCGCTGGCTGGAAGAACCGGTGATTGCCGACGATGTTGAAGGCTATCGCGAGCTCAACGCGATGAACATCGTTCCGATCTCGGGTGGTGAGCATGAATTCTCGATCATCGGTTGCAAGGACCTGATCGAGAAAAAGGCCGTCAGCGTTTTGCAATATGACACCAACCGCGTGGGCGGCATCACAGCGGCGCAAAAGATCAACGCGATCGCCGAGGCGCATCAGATCCCCGTCATTCCGCATGCCGGGCAGATGCACAATTATAACCTGACCATGGCCAACGCGAACTGCATGATCAGCGAATACTTCCCCGTCTTCGATGTCGAGGTTGGCAATGAGCTGTTCTATTATATTTTCAAAGGCGACCCCGAGGCTGTGGACGGCTTCCTTGATCTGGACGACAATAAGCCCGGTCTGGGGATCGAGATCACGGACAAACACCTGAAACACTTTGAGATTATGGAGTAACCCATGAGCTATACCGGTATCTGGCCCGTCGCGCCGACACCGTTTCATGAGGACGGAACGCTTGATCTGGAAGGCATGAAGCGCGTTCTGGATTGCCTGATCGATCAGGGCGCGGACGGGATTTGTGTGCTGGCCAATTTCTCGGAACAGTTCCTGATCTCGGACGAGGAACGCGCGGTCCTGACCCGGCTTTGCCTTGAGCATGTGGCCGGGCGCGTTCCAGTGATCGTGACGATCAGTCATTTTGCAACCCAAATCGCGGTTGAGCGCGCGCAGTTTGCCAGGGATCTGGGCGCAGATATCGTGATGATGATGCCGCCTTATCACGGGGCGCTTCTGAAAGGGAACGCGCAGCAGACCTTTGATCAGTTCGCCGCCGTGGGTGAGGTCGGCATCCCGATCATGGTGCAGGACGCGCCCCTGTCGGGCGTCGATCTGCCTGTGCCCTTGCTGGTGAAGATGGCGCAAGAGATCGAGATGGTGAAACTGTTCAAGATCGAATGCCCTCGCGCGGCCAACAAACTGCGGGCGTTGATTGCTGAAGGGGGCGACGCGATTGAAGCCCCCTTTGATGGCGAGGAAGGCATCACTTTGCTGGCTGATCTTGATGCGGGGGCGACCGGGTCGATGACCTCGGGCATGATCGTGGATCAGATCAAGCCGGTCCTCACGTATCACCATGCGGGTCGTATCGATGAGGCAACCGCCGCCTATGGTCGCGTGGCGATGGTGATCAACCATGAAAACCGCCAATGCGGCTGGCAATCCTGCAAGGCCGCGATGGTCGAAGGGGGGGTCATCCGATCCGAGTTCTGCCGCCATCCGATTGATCCGCTGCAACCGGCCATCCGCGACCGATTGATAGATCTGCTGAAACCGCTGGACCCGATGGTGCTGAGATGGGGAAAATAACGTGATCCTTGGACAAAACCTGATCGACGGCACATGGGTCGGATCAGACACCCTGCGCGCATCAGATGACCTTGACGGACATAGTTTTGCTCAGGCAACGGCGGCACAAGTCGATCAGGCCTGTCGCGCGGCGCGGCGCGATTTCCGCTCCTATTCGGGCAAATTGCGGGCCGAGCGCGCCACGTATCTGCGCACAATTGCGGACCAGATGGATGTGCTGGGCGATGAGATCACGCAAACCGGCATGGCCTAGACCGGCCTGCCTGAGGCCCGTCTGGTTGGTGAACGTGGCCGCACGACCGGTCAGTTGCGCATGTTTGCCGACCTGATTGAAAAGACCGAATATCTTGATATCCGCAAAGATGGCGCGCTCCCTGAAAGGACGCCTCTCCCCCGTCCTGATCTGCGCCTGATGCACAAGGCCATCGGTCCCGTGGCCGTTTTGGTGCGTCAAACTTCCCGCTCGCCTTCTCTACGGCGGGTGGGGATGCTGCCTCAGCTTTGGCCGCGGGTTGTCCAGTGATTGCCAAAGGTCACAGTGCCCATGCCGGTACTGCCGAACCGGTCGCCCAAGCCATCGCCAAGGCCATTGAGATTTGTGGTATGCCCCCTGCAACGTTCCAGATGGTGCAGGGTTCGGGGCGCGAGGTCGGCTCGGTCCTTGTGCAGCACCCCGATATAACGGCGGTGGGCTGTACCGGATCGCTGGCCGAGGGAAGGGCGCTGTATGATCTGTGCCACGCGCGTCCAAGCCCAATCCCGTTTTATGGTGAGCTGGGCTCGGTCAATCCGATGTTCTGCCTGCCCTCAGCGATGGGCGCCCGAGCAGCAGAAATCGGCTCGGGATGGGCCGCTTCGTTGACCATGGGTGCCGGGCAGTTCTGCACCAATCCCGGCGTTGCGGTCATGCTCAAAGGCCCCGAGGCCGATGCGTTGGAAACCGCCTGCGCTACCGCGCTGAATGACTCGGCGGAACAGAAGATGCTGACCGACGGTATCCACCAAGCCTATGAACAGGGCGTGCGCGACTTCCGCGGTCTGATGACCGAGGTCACCTCCTGCAGTGCCGCAACCGGCAAACGTGCCGCCTTGCCCGTGCTGTTCAAGGTCAGCGCGGCGGAATGGATGGGGAACCCTGCACTTCAGCGCGAGGTGTTTGGAGCGGCGGGTATCATTGTGTTGTGTGATGACACCGAACAGATGCTTGAGGTGGCAGAATGCCTTGAGGGGCAACTGACGTTGACGTTGCATATGAACGATGGTGATACTGCGTTGGCGCAGGACCTGATACCCATCCTAGAGGAAAAAGCCGGGCGTCTATTGGCAAATGGTTATCCGACAGGCGTTGAGGTCTGTTCCTCGATGATGCATGGCGGACCATATCCGGCCAGCACGGATGTGCGTGCGACATCCGTTGGAACGCTTGGAATCGCGGGCTGGCTGCGACCGGTCAGTTATAAGAACATGCCCCAAGCGTTGTTGCCTGACGATCTCAGGGGTTAGCAGGAGGCGCGAATGACAGACTGGCTGTTGTCATCCATTGATCCCGGCCGAGGCCATGACATTGGCCTTGGCCTGTCCTGGCACGCGCGTTTGATGGTCCTGAGCTGGGGGATTCTTTGTCCTGCTGCGATCCTGGCGGCTCGGTATTTCAAGATCATGCCGGGTCAGGACTGGCCTCGTGAACTGGACAATGCGACTTGGTGGCACTGTCACCGTATTGGACAAGGTCTTGTGTGTCTGCTGTCGGTGCCTGCGCTGCTATTGGCATGGTTCGCCCCACAAACGGACGCCAATCTTCACCGGTTGCTTGGATTTACGGTCTTGGGGCTTGGTGTGGTGCAGTTGGTCGGAGGCCTGTCCCGGGGCAGCAAAGGCGGGCCAACAGATCCTTCGGGCGTGTCTGGTGATCATTTTGACATGACGGCTCGGCGACAGATGTTTGAAAAACTGCATCGCGGTTTCGGGTATGCGGTGCTACCCCTGATGGTGTTGGCAATTGTGACTGGTCTGTGGGCCGCGAACGCTCCACGATGGATGTGGTTGGTTCTTGTTGCCTACTGGATATTGCTTGGCTGTCTGGCCGGGCGCTGGCAGCGTATGGGCCGGGCTTTTGACACTTATCAGGCCATTTGGGGGCCCGACCCGGGGTTTCCGGGAAATCAATTGGCTAAGTCTGGTTGGGCGACCGTCAGACCGGGTGACAGGACAAAAAAAGGAACCGATTAATGTTCTGGACGGCACCGGAATCCAAGTGATCGAAAAAGAGTTTGAGGCCTGCTTTATCAGGCATGCCCGTGTCGAACGATTGTGGACCGGTGCGCGCCGACAGCGAGATCGGGGCCTGTCATGTTTATCGTATCGACCCGACTTCACGAAACCAAACGGGTTGGCTTTCTCGGCTGATGAGAGCAGTTTGTTTGTCTCGGATACAGGTGTCACGCATGATCCGAACGGACCTGCGCATATCCGCAAATTCAAGGTGAACAGTGATGGAAAAAGCCTATCCTGCGGCGAGGTGATTGCAGAATGCACCAACGGGCTGTTCGATGGAGTCTGCCCGGACAGAGAAGGGCGTATATGGAGCTCAGCCGCGGATGGAATTCACTGTCTGAATTCGCACGGCGTGTTGACCGGAAAGGTCCATATATCTGAAATGGTTGGGAATGTGTGTTTCGGAGGCGCCAAACTGAACCGGTTATTCGCTGCTGGTGCCAGCTCTCTTTAGGCCGTTTATCTGAATGTGAACGGTGCCGCTTTTTAAAGCTGGTCATGGCTGCCGCTCAGCGAGCGAAAGGAACCAGCCGCGTCCGCAGATTGCAGCTCTTTGTCATCTGGGCGGCAGGTGCGTGTCCAGAAATGCAGTGAGCGCGGCCCAGTATTCTGCTCCATCGCCACTTACAAGTGCCGAAGCCCCATGGCGACCGCGTCCTTTGGGGTTAAACCCGGTGACAGGTCCGGGGATTTTTGCCTCAAAAGGTTTCCATTGACCGGTTTCGTTTCGGGCTGAGGTCAAAAAGACGGGGGCCTTCAACTTTCCCAATCGTTTCGAAACGTAACCGCCGCCGAAATACTCACCCGGTGAAAAGGCCATGATGGCGTCAGCGAAGCCGCTGTCTTCAGCAGCGAGCACAAGGACCAGACCAGCGGAATAAGAAGATCCAAGCACGCCTACATTCCGCGCGCCAGTGTTTTGTCGCGCCCAAGTGGCGGCCGCCTGCATGTCAGGAATGGCATTGGTATAGGCGACATTACCACCCGCCTTGGCCGCAGTTTCGTTCTTCACGCCGTTGAACTTGCCGCCTGACCGCTGGTCAACGGCGAGTGTCGCATATCCCAGCGCGTTCAGGCGCTTGGCGATTTCCGAGTATTCGCCACGGCTCGCTCCGGCCATGTGATAGAGCACGAGAACAGTGTTGTAGGATTTGTCTGGTTTCTGGAGTTCGGCAGTAACGACCACGCCGTCGGCGGCCTTGAAACGTACGGTTTCCGCAAGGGCGGCAGAGACGCTGAGAAGAAGGGCCGCAAGCGCAACAAGCAGTCTGGTCATTGGTATCTCCTGAAAGTTCAGAATAACTCTAGCACTCTCGTCGCAGGGGTGCGGTCACGTTTTGAGGATCGGGGGATGTTCAAAAGACGGCATGAAGGAACCAAAGTTAGCAGGCTGCCGGTGTGAGAGGCAGGTGTGAGCGGATTCTGCGGCTGTACGATTGCATAGTTTGGCAATTATCTTGCAATCACTCACGGGTTTGGGTTCTCGTGCACTGACCCATGTCCGCGTTGACGATCGAAAGCTCTGCAAGAAAGGCCTGCCGACTGTGTCTTATCCCACCATCAAAAAAGTGACCGCTCGCCCGGTTCTGGTGCCCTTGCGCCGCCCGGTAGTTGTTATGACCGGCCAGGTCACTCTGGCGCCTTTGGTACTTATAGACCTTGAACGCAGCGATGGTGTTGTCGGTCGTAGCTACCTGTTCACGTATTCCCCGCTTGCACTCAAGGCAACGACGGCCTTGCTGCGCGATCTAGCGCCGGTCGTCCAAGGTGTCGATGCTGATCCCCGAGGGTTGCGCGCGCGGCTGTTAAGTCAGTTCAAGCTTCTGGGTGCGGAAGGGTTGACGCTGATGGCTATTGCCGGGCTCGACATGGCCGCCTGGGACGCCGTTGGGCACAGCGTTGGGCGACCGCTGTATGACATTCTGGGCGGTGCGTCCCGGGCCCTTCCTGCATACAATTCAAATGGCATGGGCCTGATTGGTCCCGGCAAGGTTGCGGATGAAGCCCGAACACTCTTGTCAGATGGTGGGTTTTCGGCGCTGAAAGTCAGGTTGGGCTATTCCGACGTGGCCACAGATCTTGCTGTCATTGATGAAGTACGCGCAGCTATTGGTGATGCAGCGACCATCGTGACAGACTATAATCAGGGTCTTTCCATGGCAGAAGCAAAACACCGCCTTGCTGCATTGGCCCATTGTGATTTGGGCTGGATTGAAGAGCCCGTCGCGTTTGACAATTTTGAGGGCCTGGCCGAGTTGCGCGCGGCCTCGGTTATTCCGATCCAGGGCGGCGAGAACCATTGGGGGCCGGGCGATATGGCAAAGGCCACGCGTGCCGGGGCGCTTGATCTGGTCATGATAGATGTCATGAAAATCGGAGGCATCACCGGATGGATTGAAGCCTCGAGCCTTGCGCAGTCTGTGGGTTGGCCCGTGTCATCCCACCTGTTTCCCGAGGCGAGCGCGCACCTGCTATGTTCAGATCCCGGCGCGCATTGGTTGGAATGGGTCGATTGGGCGAACCCGATCCTTAAAGACCCTTACGAGGTCGCCAACGGCACTGTGACACCGCCAAATCGCCCCGGGCTGGGGCTGGAGTGGAATGACAAAACGGTCGCGCAATATACAGCAGAGTGACGTATATGGCACCGGAAAGCAGTGAGACCACCTCGTGGGTGGTTAAGTTTCGAACAGTCGTATTGTTGCCTCTCATCACGGTTGTTTGAGGCGTTTAGAATTCTGCCATAACAAAACTACCTGACATGTCACGTAACGTCACAAAAACGCCTATTTTTCCGGGAGGACCTACGATGACATCACCTAATCGACGGCAATTTCTGGCATCAAGCGCAGGTGTCGCAGCACTTGGCCTAACTGGTCAGCTTGCATTCATGACACCTGCAAATGCAGCGGATTTGCGGAAAAAGGGACATTACTCGTATAAAATCGGCGATATCGAAGTGATTTCGGTCTATGACGGCATCTGGCAGAACGATGGCTTTGATACGATCTCTCCCGGTGTGGCCGGAGATGACATCAAAGCCGCACTTAAAAAGGCCAATCTGACGACAGACTACGTGCCGATTGAATTTGCCTATACAGTGGTCAAAACGGGCGGCAAAACCATTCTACTGGACGCAGGCACCGGTGGTCAGTTGGCTCCGACTGCGGGTCTGGGAGCCAAGGGTGGGCTGGCAGCTGCCGGGATTACTCCGGACAAGGTTGATAAGGTCATTATCAGCCACATGCACCCAGATCACATTTTTGGCTTGATGGAAAAGGACACCAACGCCCAGGTTTTTCCCAATGCTGAAATTATGGTGGGCGAGACCGAGTATGATTTCTGGACCGATCCTTCAATCATTGAAAAACTTCCAGAGCGCCGCAAGGGTCTGGCCAAACGCATTCAGGCGACGTTCCCAAATTGGGACAACGTCACTCGGTTTTCCGGAGAGAAAGAGCTTGCGCCCGGGTTGCGCGCGGAAGAGAGTTTTGGTCATTCTCCCGGCCATCTGAACTTCCACATTTCTTCGGGGGATCAACAGGTTCTTCTGATCGGCGACGCCATTATTGTCCCGGCGCTTTTCCTGACCAATTTAGATTGGCAGCTGGGCTTTGATTCCAACAAAGAGCAGGCAACAAAAACCCGGAAGGCGCTGGTTGAAAAGGCGATTGCCGAGGACATGATGATTGGCGGTTACCATTTCGGCTTTCCAAACGCGGGCAAGATCAAGAAAGACGGCGACAGCCACGTGTTTATCCCCGCCGAGATCTGAAGCAGATTCAACATTACAGGCCGGAACCAATTCAAAGGTTGCGGTCTGATTTTCGCAAGCGTGACCGTGACGGTTTTTCAGTTGGGTCATCAGCAACGGCCCAGCTTTATCATTGATCGTCAATGCAAAACGTGTCCGGAATTAAGCCCGGCAATTGCAGAGGTTCAAGTTTACGTGCTGACTTGTGATTGTCGTGCCAATTGCGCAGGCCTGTTGCAGGTCTACTGTCTGCTCCAACGCGCGCATCGTCCTTGTTCAGGGTCGGGTGCTGGCAAGTCAGGGAAAGGACGTTTCAATGAGATCTTCGGTTCGCACAATTTTAGGGGCCTCTGTGTTCGGTGTATCAATGAGTTTTGCCGTGCACGCCGGTGATCTTCAGGCCGGCGGCGAGACGGCCGGGCAATGCGCCGCTTGCCATGGCAGTGCAGGCATCAGCACGGCGGACAACTTCCCCAATCTCGCCGGACAGAAAGAGGGTTACATCAAGGCTCAGTTGAAGGCATTCAAGTCTGAGACCCGGAAGAATGCGTTGATGAATGCCATCGCCGCGAACCTGTCTGATACGGATATCGAAAACCTGGCTGCTTATTTCGCCAGTCTCCCCGGTGGCCAGGCGGGCGCTTCGGCCAGCAATGACACCGGTCTGGACGGCTCGCTTTTGTCGTTTCCGAAAGATCACGAGACCACGTTTACCCGCTATCACCGCAAAGATTATGATGATCGCAAGCAAGTGCGGTATTTCAGTGGAAATGACATCGCACTTGCAGGTGTCGCCGATGGCGGTCCGTTTGAACCCGGTGCGTATTTTCTGGTCGAGGTCTTTGATGCCAAAAAGGATGCCGATGGCAATTTGCTCAAAGACGCGGATGGTCGGCTGATTGCGGGCGAGCGCAAGTTCTATACAGCAATGGAAAAGCGCGGCGGCTGGGGCGATGATGTTCCCGACATCTATAAGAATGACAATTGGCGCTATTCGGTGTTTGAAGTGGACGGCAGCAACAAGGATGGCGTCAACGAAGCGCCCTGTATGGCCTGTCACAAACCACTGACCGAGGACGATTACGCCTTTACCTTTGACTGGGTCAAAGACTTCGGCGCGTCAAAGACCATTGGGTATTCGCATAAGGTTGTTGAATAGTCGGTACGTTTCGGTGAGCGTTAATTTATGTAGAGGTCCTGATGAATACATCAGGACCTTTCCTTTCGAAAATGAAGCTGTTTCCAGTGAACTTTCAGTCACTTGGAAACGTTAAACGACTTGAGCGTGTCGGTCAGTATTGGGAACGCCGTTATCCCGACGATCTGAGCGCTTGCTACAAAAGTCTTCGGGTTTAACGAAAACGATAGTTTCCGGACGGATGGCAAAATGGTTTTTTGTTCGAACACAGGTTTCGTAACCGTTAGATGGCGGTTGAGTGATTATTGCGCGGTGAATCGAACGAGCTGGTCGTATGGCCGGCGCCCCAAATTTCAGAATGCCTGGTGGCAAAGGTGTTGCCGATCGGGCATCAATTGTTATGCGAAACTGGTTGGGCGAGAGCAAACGACAGGGTCTGGAAACAGAAGCCGTGCCGAACATGGGTCAAGACGCAAACGCCGGGTTCAGAGTTTCACCGGTCGGCCATGTGGGGTCGAGATGTACGCCTTGATCCAGTCTTCCTTTCGGGCTGCAATCTGACCGGCGTCAATATCTGTACCAGTTGCGATCAGAGTTTCCAGGGCGTTGATGACGGCGCGGTAATACGTCTCTTCCGTGTCCGGGGCACCCTGCGTATTGGCGGTTTTTAAGGCGTGACCCAGTGCATCTGCCCAGTCGCCGGCGGTGAACTGCCCGCTTGTCACCAGAGTATCCGCCATAGCCAATGCCTGCGCGTGCCAACCTTCTGAGAAGTGCGGCTGGATTGGGGCCAGAGGGTCTTCTGGTTCAAACAAAATAGCTCTCCCACAAATCGAGCTTCACACTGTCTTTAGAGTTGGCGCTTTCGCCCCAAAGCTCCTGAGCGGTGAAGCTGACGGTATAGTGATGCTCGTGCTTCGCGATCCCCCGGGCATTCAGATCGGGCAGAATATAGGCGCCATGATGGGCGACGATGGTGCCCGTGCGACCACGGGCATAGCGCGGCAGGCGGGTATGGTCTGCAGTTATTGTGCGGTGCGTCGTAACCGACTGACCGGGTTGGAACCGCGGGGCGTCAGTAATCTCTGCCCGCGAGCTTTTTGTGCCGCTGCGAATTTGTTCCAAAACATCCGCAAGATCGTGTACGGGGGCATTGGATTCCGCGTCGGACACCTCACGATTGGACAGAATATCCTCGGTCGAAAACACGGATGAGGTGATCAGGCCTGTTGTGTATGTCAGCATCCATTTCTCAAAATAGGGGATGTTCAGATAGACATGAGGGGGAAGACGTTCGGTAATGTGACGCCACCAATCGACCGTCCAGTCCGGCGACCAGGTTGTTCGGGCAATGGCCCACATGCGGTTTTCCCAATCTTCCATCTGAACATGACCATCGTGGTCGGTTTCGACCGGGCCAAATCCCTGCATTCCACCAAGGTCATGAACTCCGTCCATCAGGCATCTCCGATCTGCAGGTCGCGATCTGTTCCGATCATCGCGTTACGGGTGACGATGTCGGCCAGCTGGGTTTCGCTCCATCCCTCGGTGCCAGCCGGGCGCTCCGGGATCACGATATACCGCAGCTCGGCTGTGCTGTCCCACACGTGGACGGCAATCTCTGCGCCAAGGGTGACGCCGAACTCAGCCAGAACAAGGCGAGGTTCGCGGACCGCGCGGGCGCGATATTCGGACGATTTGTACCATGCTGGAGACATGCCCAGAATGGCGAACGGGTAACACGAGCACAGCGTACATACGATCAGGTTATGGTCCGTCGGCGTATTTGCGACGGCCGTCAGATTGCCGGTTGCATGACCTTCGAAGCCGAACTCCTTGATTGCCTCGGCTGCGTTGTCCAGAAGGCGGTCCCGAAACTCTGGATCAACCCAGGCGCGCGCCACGACCTGCGCGCCGCGCTTGGGCCCAATATGCTCGGAATAGGCTTCGACCCAGGCGTCCAGCGTCTCGGTCGCGACCATGCCGCGTTCAATCAACAGGCTTTCCAGTGCTTTGACGCGCAGGGCCGGGTCCGGGGGCAAATGAGAATGGAGGTGGCGATGCACCTCGGCTGCTTCGTCACCGTCAAAATTTGTCATTGTTTCCCCCTTAACCTCAGTCCTGATAATTCTGCGGGAAGAGCGCGCGCATCGCAACTTCGTCCCGTTCGGACTTGAATGTGATATCCTTGCCCACGTCACGCGCCCTGGCGACGGCGGGTCGTGTGTTGACCATATCGAACCATTTTTTGAGGTTTGGATAGGCGTCCAGTTCGCCTTCACCCAGAACCGGTGTCACGCGATCAATCCAGCCCCAGGCTGCGATATCCACGATCGAGTATTCATCTCCAACCAGATAAGTGCGGTCCGCCAGCCGCGCATCCAGAATGCCATAATGGCGCTGCGCCTCGCGGCGATAGCGGTTCACCGCGTAGTCGAGCTTCTCTGGCGCAGCATGCTGGAAATGCACCGCCTGACCCGAATATGGCCCGAGACCGCTGGCGATGAACATCAGCCATGACAACAGGTCCGCCCGGTCCTCGACCCGACCTGTAAACTTGCCGTATTTTTCGCCCAGATACAGAAGGATCGCGTTGGAATCGAACACAATGGTTCCGTTATCGTCAATCGCGGGCAACTTGCTGTTGGGATTGATGCGGGTAAAGTCCGGCGCGTGCTGTTCGCCCTTCAACGTGTCCACAGGCTCCACTTCGTAAGGCAAGCCAGCCTCTTCCAGAAATAGCGCCACTTTCATCGGATTTGGGGTTGGATGGAAATAGAATTTGATCATTGGAACTGCCTTTGGTCGCAACAGTGTCTGCATAGGGTTTGTGCCCGGTCATTCCTTGCGCCTCAAGGCTGCGGCGCGGTGTTTCGGGCAAAGTAAACTGTTTGTGAGGGTTAACCCGAGGGCGAAGCCAAATGCTGCTTGGCCATCATCATATGTACACCTTTTTCGCGGTTGACGGTCTGGGTGATCCGCAAGTCTCCGGCCAGTGAGCACAGCATGTAAGCGTCATGGCGCGACAGGTTTGCCGTGTCAGCCACAAGATCGATCATGCGCCGCAAGGCGATCTCGACACATTGGTCCAGGTCCGCGTGCATTCCCATGGTGATCCAATGTGTGGGTGTTTCCGCCTCGGGGTAGGTCAGGGCCATATCCTTGCGCACGGTCAGACGGAACCGACCTTGCAGGGCCGTTTCGATTGCGGTCACGCAAACCTCACCGTCACCCTGAGCCCCGTGACCGTCGCCGCACGAAAACAGTGCGCCTTCGGCAAAGACCGGCAGGTAAAGCGTTGTGCCTGCGACCAGTTCCTTATTGTCAATATTTCCTCCGTGCGCGCGCGGCTCGATGGTTGAGATACGTCCCCAGCCCGGTGGCGGCGCGACCCCCATCACGCCAAAAAAAGGCGCCAGGCGTAGCGTTGCACCCCAGGGCAGGGCGGCTTCGTTTCTGTCCGCATCGAGGGACAGGATAGTGGTTTGCGCCCGGTCGAAATCCAAAGGCAATGTCCCCGCCAAGGGGCGGATCACATTGTACCCCCAGTCCTGACGCAATCGCACATCCAATATGTCAATTTGCAGAACATCTCCGGGCGCGGCACCATCAACGGCGACGGGTCCGGTGAGGATGTGGCCGGGCATTGCTGGCGCACCCTCTGCGTGAAGCGCCTGAAGCTCGGGCGGCACGTGGTAGCCGTCACCGGGCAGAACCTGCGGTGTGCCGGACACGGTATTGACGGTTATTTCTTCGCCGCTTTTGATCGTTGCCGCTGGCGACAAGGCGGCATCAAAAAACCCCCAGTGGCAGGTTTCGGGTCCTGCATTCAAGATCATGGTCAGTCCTTTTTGTCAGTCATGATTAAAGGGTCACCGATGGAGGTGATTTGCGTGCACAACGTTTCAGCCGCTGCAAGCGCGCGTGCTGTGGCTTTTGCCATATTGGGCAAGATCATCCATTCCAGCGCCCATGCGCTACCCGACCGTTCCTGTTCATGAACAAGGGCCTGATGCATGCCGGACACTTGCGTTGCGTTGAACCGGGCAAGTGTGACCAGAAGCTCTGCCAAAATCGGGTTTCGCTTATGGGGCATCGCGGAAGATGACCCGCCACCGACAAGTGTGATCTCATCGATGCCTTGCTGTGCCATCAGGCAGATATCCTGCCCCATTTTGCCCAGTGCCCCTGTAATCATTGACAAAAGATCCGCGTATTCAACCAGAACGGCCCGGGTCACCTGCCAGGTGTCTAGCGAGGGGGCCAGCTGCAGTTCTTTCGCTAAACATGAGATCAATTCGACACGGGCGGATCCTAAGGTCTGCCCGTCCCCAACCGGACCGCTGAGTTGCAACCGTTCAATCCTCTGACGCAGGTTCCCGAGGCGCTCCAGATGAGCCGCCAGTGGCGTGTGCCATCCCGCAAGGCGGTGGTCGACCGAGATTGGCAAAGCAGCCTGCATCCGCGTGCGCCCCATGATCATGCGTGTGCCGAAAGCCTTGCGCAGGCCGTCCAGTGTATTGTCCAAATCTGCCAAGCGGGCCTGCAACAGATTGCTGTTGTCTCGCAGGGTCAGAACCAGTGCGGTGTCCATGACATCTTGCGAGGTGGTCCCCGTATGAATGGCGCTGGCCAACGGTCCGGCGTTCGATCTGAGCGCCTGAACCAACGCCGGGATCGGCAGCCCGTCCAATTGCGTACCGGCACGCAAAGCATCAGAAGTTGGATGTGCCTGTTCGATCAGTTTGGCTGCGGCCTTTGCATCAGCCTCAGCGTTGGTTCCGGTCACTCCCAACGCACGCGAATAAGCAGCCTCGAATGACAACATATGAGACAGGGTGCGTTCGGCGGACCAAATCTGTTCAGCCTCGTCGTCCCCAAACAGACCAGAGAACCAGGGATGCGTGAACAGATCGGTCATGTTGAAAGGTCCTCTGAAAAAGGCAGGGCCTGCTGATGAGGCCGCATCACGCAGCGGCCTTGCGCAGACCCAGAATGCCTCGGGCCTGAGCGGCTGTGGCAACCGGTCGGCTGTGCTTTTGACACAGATCGACCGCACGCCGGACCAATGCCGCGTTCGATGGGGCGAGCGTGTCGCGATCCAATCGGACATTGTCTTCCAGACCAGTCCGCACATGACCACCAGCGGTGATTGACCATTCGTTCAGCAAGATTTGGCCGCGCCCGATCCCTGCGGCGCACCAGGGCACGTCGCCAAACAGCTTGTGTACGGTTTTGACATAGAAATCGAAAACGTCCCGCTCGACCGGCATGGCGTTTTTCACGCCCATCACGAACTGAACATAGGGAGTATCCCTGATCTTTCCGGCCTGATGCATACGGGCGGCTTGCAGGATGTGCGACAGGTCAAATGCTTCGATCTCGGGTTTGACGTCATGGGTCAGCATTTCGCTGGCCAGCCAGTCGACAAGATCCGGAGGGTTTTCGTAAACGCGGGTTGGGAAATTGTTCGACCCCACTGACAAAGACGCCATATCCGGTGCCAGCGGCAACATACCGCCGCGAGCGCGGCCGGCGCCCGATCGGCCGCCTGTGGACAACTGGACAATCATACCTGGGCAATGAGCCTCGATCCCGGCCTTGAGGGCGGCAAAACGCGCAGGATCAGAAGTCGGTTTGCCCTCGTCGTCGCGGACATGGCAGTGGGCGATAGAAGCACCGGCCTCAAAGGCTGCGTGCGTGCTTTCGATCTGTTCGGAAATTGTGATGGGGACGGCTGGATTGTCTGCCTTTGTGGGAACCGATCCCGTGATTGCGACACAGATGATGCAGGGCGTTTGTTCAGACATCGAAAAACACCGTTTCCCCGTCGCCGCGCAGGCGGATATCGAACCTGTAGCCGTTAGGCGTCTCCACAGCGACAAGGGTTTTGCGGCGGTCCTCCTGTTCGATCAGGTTCAGCACCGGGTCGGTTGCGTTTGCTGCGGCTTCATCCGGAAAGTAAAGCCGGGTATTCAACCCGACATTGATGCCCCGCGCAACCAGCCAGAGATTGATATGCGGCGCCATCATCACGCCTGCCTGCCCTGCGACCGCGCCGGGCTTGATCGTGTCAAAGCACCATTCGCCTGTGTCAAAGTCTGGTATGACACGTCCCCAGCCGCGAAAGCCTGTTTCGACTTCGCCATGACCGGGATAGAAACCCGCCGCATTGGCTTGCCAAGCTTCTATCAAAACGTCCTTGACCGGCGCGCCGATGCTGTCCCGGACCATGCCCCGGATCGTGATCCGTTCTCCATTGGCATTCGGACCGGTTATGTCCCTGCCAAGTTCATGGTCATAGATGTCAAACCCCGCATCCCCCGGTGCCAATCCGATGTGAACGTAGGGTCCGGCAGTTTGCGAGGGCGTCTCTTTCAAATATTCGAGCTTTTGAACCATGATCAGTTCCCCTCGGGTCGGTTTTCGAAATAGGTCGAACGGTGACCGCGCAGAACGATGTCGAACTTATATGCGATACTGTCGAACGGCACGGTTGCGTTCAAATCCAGCGCCGCGATCAGTTGGTCAATCGCGCGCGGATCGGGGATCGTATTTACGATCGGGCATTTGGCGATCAACGGGTCGCCTTCGAAATACAGTTGCGTAATAAGCCGCTGGGCAAAGCTGGCGCCAAACACTGACAGATGGATATGCGCGGGGCGCCAACTGTTGACCGAGTTCCGCCAAGGGTAGGCACCGGGTTTTACAGTCCTGAACCGGTAATTGCCATTCTCGTCGGTCAAAGTACGGCCACAACCACCAAAGTTTGGATCGATCGCGGCCAGATAGGTATCTTTCTTGTGCCGATACCGCCCACCTGCATTGGCCTGCCAAATCTCGACCAATGTGTTTGGGACTGGTTTGCCGTTTTCGTCCAGCACTCTGCCATGTAGCAAAATGCGCTCGCCAATCGGGTCTCCGGTGCTGGCATAGTTCCTGAGCAAATCGTTGTCCAAGGGCGCAATATCGGCGTGTCCGAAGGTCGGCCCCGACACCTCGCTGGCGGTTGTTTCCAGCGAGAGCAGTGGGTTTTGCGGCGCGCGCGACACGCTGGTCTTGTAATTCTGCGAAAAAGCCGGAGGGTGCCATTCGCGATCGCGCTGATACAAATCCTGTGGCCGGTTCATTCGATTTGCCCCTCCATCTCTGCAAATGTGTCCTTTGCCAGCTTGATCGCGCGGTTTGCGCAGGGAACTCCGGCATAGACGGCAGCGTGCATGAATGCCTGCATGACATCTTCTTTGGATGCACCGGTATTGGCGCAGGCCCGCACGTGCATCGGGATTTCTTCAAAGTTTCGCATTGCGGCCAGTAAGGCCAGAGTGATCAGAGACCGCTCTCGCAAGGTCAGGGTGTCGTCTTCCCACAACGTCCCCCACGCGGTCTCGGTGATCATGTCCTGAAACGGAGCGTCGAATTCAGATTTTGCGGCCTCGGCCCGATCCACATGCGCGTCCCCCAGCACACGGCGTCGAACGATCATGCCTTTTGTGTGACGATCCATTGCTTCTCCTTTGGCTACGCCGGTCAATAGGGTAGCCCCACATAGTTCTCTGCCATTGCCCTTTGCGCCGACGCGTTTGTGCGCAGAAAGTCGATTTCGGCGCGTTGCATTTTAAGATCGAATTCCGACTGATCAGGGAAACGGTGCAGCAGTGATGAAAACCACCAGCTGAAACGCTCGGCTTTCCAAATACGGGCCAGCGCCGTTTGGGAATAGTTGTCGATCCCCTGGTGAGAATTGTTCTGGTAATAGTCACGCAGCGCGCTCAGCAGATAATGCACGTCCGACGCGGCGGTATTGAGACCCTTGGCCCCGGTCGGAGGCACAATATGCGCTGCGTCCCCACACAGAAACAGCCGACCCCACCGCATCGGCTCGGTCACAAAGGACCGGAGCGGAGCAATTGACTTTTCGATTGAGGGGCCTGTTATCAGCTGGTCGGAAAACTCGGCCGGAATACGGCGCCGGAGTTCAGCCCAAAAGGCTGCATCGGTCCAGTCGTCCGGAGAGTCCGACAATGAGCATTGAATATAGTATCGGCTCAGGCTGTCATTGCGCATGGAGCACAGCGCGAAGCCCCGCTTGGAAGACGCGTAGATCAATTCTTCATGCACCGGAGGGGTCTCGGACAGGATGCCCAGCCAGCCAAAGGGATAAATCTTTTCATACTCGCGCCGAACTGACAGCGGAATCGTCTGGCGGCTGATGCCGTGAAACCCGTCGCACCCGGCAATGAAATCAGCGTCTATTCGCTTTTCCTGACCATTTACACTGGCCGTCACGTATGGCGCATTCGTGTCTGCGTCGTGAATTTCCACGTCTTCAGTGTTGAAAAGCATGGTGCCGCCTGCAGTTTCGCGCGCCGTGTAGAGATCCCGGGTCACTTCGGTCTGGCCATATACGACAACCGGCGTGCCGGTCAGTTCGCGAAAATCTATGCGAAAGCTGTCATCTTCGAACGCGATCAGCGTGCCATCATGTTCAAAGCCTTCTGTATGCAGACGGTCAGCAACGCCGGCCTGAGTCATCAGGTCGACAAATCCCTGTTCCAGAACACCCGCACGAATGCGACCCAAGACATAGTCTTTGGTCCTACGCTCAAGAACGACACTGTCGATTCCATGGACATGGAGAAGTTGCGACAGCAGCAGGCCGGACGGCCCCCCACCGATCACAACGACTTGTGTCCGCATCTGATCCCCTCCAACCTGTTGACAGCAAGATTGCATTGCCGATGCTGTTTAGCAACGTGTGGCGCGGTTCCGCGATCACCGATGACAGCGACAAAAATATTGCGATATTTTGCACATCATGCATTAAATCGCATCAAGACAAAAGACACAGAGGAGGAAAACATGAAAATTTCAAAGATATTTGCGGGGGCGCTGAGTGCGGTCGCACTTGGTTTTGGAACTGGCGCCGTGGCGGCCGAATACGAGTTCAACCTGCAGAGCTTCCTACCTGCCCAAGCCACCATTCCCGCCCAGATCATCGATGTGTGGGCTGACAAGATCGAAGCGGATTCCGATGGGCGCATCGAAATCACGCGATATCCTTCGATGCAGTTGGGGGGAAAGCCGCCTGAACTTCTGGATCAGGTGATCGACGGTGTCATCGACATTACCTGGAACGTGATCGGATATACGCCGGGCCGTTTCCCTTCGACCGAAGTTTTTGAACTGCCGTTTCTGGTAAACGATGCCAAACCTGCGTCAGCCGCGTTCTGGACACTGCTCGAAGAAGACATTGCAGATCGGGAGTTTTCGGACGTCAAGGTTCTGGGCGGCTGGGTGCACGGGCCGGGTATGATCCATGCCAACAAAGAGGTGCTGACGCCCGAGGATTTCAACGGCATGAAAATCCGCGGCGCGTCCCGGCAGGTGAATTCTCTGCTCAGCACGTTGGGCGCGACCCCGGTGGGCATGCCTGTTCCCGCTGTCCCCGAGGCGCTGTCGAAAGGTGTTATCGACGGCACGACGATACCCTGGGAAGTGACAAAAGCGCTTAAAGTGCCGGAACTGGTCGAAAACCACACCGAGTTCACCGGACCCATGATGTATACGGTGACTTTTGTTCTGGCGATGAACAAAGACAAGTATGATGCGTTGCCTGACGATCTGAAAGCCGTGGTCGACAAGCATTCTGGCCTCGAGTTCTCGACCTTTGCGGGCGAGGTTCAGCAAGCCAATGATGACCCTGCACGTGAAATCGCGCTGGACCGGGGCAACAACGTCGTCACTTTGGATGCCGAACAATCCGCTGTCTGGGCCGAAGCGGCGCAGCCCGTCTATGACGCCTGGTTGTCCGAGATGAGCGAAAAAGGCATCGACGGTCAGGCCTTGATCGACCGCGCCAAGGCGTTGATGGCTGAATACGGCAGCTAAACTTCGAACCGGCCTGCCGCGCAAGGTGTCTTGCCATTGCGCGGCAGGTGTATTCTTCTCGCATCGACAGCGGCGAAGGGGGCGGTATGCACCGGATTATCGAGCAATTGGCACGGGGCATGGCCCTGCTGGGTGGTTTTGTGCTGACGTTGCTGATCCTCATGATTTGCGTGTCTGTTCTGGGCCGGTCGCTGAACACGCTTCTGCACGGTTGGCTGGGCCAGCTTATGCCGGGCATCTCCGAGTGGATACTCGGGTTGGGTGTCGGTCCCATCAATGGTGATTTCGAGATTGTCGAGGCAGGCGTCGCCTTTTCGATCTTTGCTTTTTTGCCATTGTGCCAGCTGAATTCTGGTCACGCTGTGGTGGACATCTTCACCTCAAAACTGTCTCCGCGGATTCACCGGGTATTGCGCATGTTGATCGAGATCGTCTTTGCCGCCGTTCTTGTGCTGATCGCCGTGCAGCTGTGGGGCGGTATGATGGCCAAGCTGCGTTTTGGTGAGAACACCTTTATCCTGCAGTTCCCCGTTTGGTGGGGCTATGCAGCCAGTTTCTGTGCGGCGGTCGTCGCGGCCATAGTCGGCGTTTACATGGCGGGTGTCCGCACGCGCGAATGCCTTTCAGGAAAGGAAATACTACTGTGAGCGATCTCGCCATCGGGTTGCTGTCCTTTCCTGCACTTCTGCTTCTGATATTTGTACGGGTTCCGATCGGTCTGGCCATGTTTGTGACCGGGTTGACCGGCATTGTTCTGGTGACTGGCAATCTGAACATCCCTCTGGGCAGGCTGAAATCCGAAACTTATACGACCTTTTCTAGCTATTCCTTGTCGATTGTACCTATGTTTCTGCTGATGGGGCATTTCGCGACGCTTGGGGGTATGTCGACAGCCCTGTTCAAGGCGGCCGAAGGGTTTCTGGGGCACCGTCGCGGCGGGGTGGCCATGGCCGCGATCGGCGCATGTGCAGGCTTCGGTGCGATCTGCGGATCGTCACTGGCGACAGCAGCAACGATGGGCCGTGTCGCCTTGCCCGAATTGCGGCGCTATGGCTATGCGGGCGGGTTTTCGACGGCCACGCTTGCTGCGGGCGGGACGCTGGGCATTCTGATACCGCCATCTGTTGTGCTGGTGATCTATGCGATCCTGACGGAACAGAACATTGCCAAGCTTTTTCTTGCGGCGTTCATTCCAGGCATTCTGGCCGCCTTGGGATACGTCATTGCCGTGTCCATCTATGTGCGCCTCTATCCCGAAAGCGCGGGAACGCGCGAAGCCATTCCCTATCGCGAGCGGTTTCGGCTGTTGTTTGACGTCTGGCCGGTTTTGCTGGTGTTTGGCGGTGTCGTCGGCGGTATCTATGCGGGTTGGTTCACGCCGACCGAAGGCGCGGCCGTCGGAGCTGCCGGAACGGGCCTGATCGCACTGGCCAATGGCGGATTGACCCTGGCAACGCTGAAAGACAGCTTCACCACCACGGCCAAATCCACGGCGATGATTTTCTTCATCATATTGGGGGCCGGATTTTACAACGGTTTCCTGGCCCTGACCAACGTACCGCAGGAACTGGCAAACTTTGTCTTGAGTCAGGGGTTCAGCCCTTGGATGATTTTGGCTCTGGTTCTGGTTTTCTACCTGATCCTGGGCTGTGTGATGGACAGCCTCAGCATGATCCTGCTGACGATTCCGATCTTCTTCCCGGTCATCTCTGTCCTGGACTTTGGTCTGGTCGATCTGATCGCGATGCAACATGATGCCGCCCGGTCCGCACTGGCTGAAACCGCTGATATCGCGCCGGAAATCCGGACGCAGGTTGAGGCTCTAATCGCTTCGGGATCGGAAATCAGCAGGGATCTGCAAAAAGAAATCGACATACGTGTCACCCAGGGTATGGCAGATCGCATCGCCCATGAGCGGACGGCAATCTGGTTCGGGATTCTGGTGCTGATCGTGGTCGAGGTCGGTCTGATCACGCCTCCGGTCGGTATGAATCTGTTTGTGATCAATGCAATGGATAAGAGCACCCGGATGCTTGAGACCTACAAGGCCGTGATGTTCTTCGTTGGCTCGGACATCGTTCGTGTCATCATTCTGGTGCTGTTTCCGGCGATCACGTTGTTCCTGATCCCGTTCGGCTGATTTTGTTGATTTGTGCAAAAAATTGCACAACCAGAAAAACAATGTTGCAAAATTTAGCATGTATAATGCATTATAACGCATAAGCGGAATTCAATAGGGGGGCCGTTACCACGGCAATCCTGTAATCATTTGTGCACACCGGCAAGCAATTGACCTGCCAGCGGAGGGGAAGACTCGTGCCAGATAATCAAAATGCTGCCCTGTGGTTCGTTGAACGACATCTTGACGAGGGGCGCGGCGACAAGGTGGCCTATAAAGAGGCCGACGGTTTGCGCCGTGATCTGACCTATGGAGCGCTGTCGGACCAAAGCGCTCGCTTTGCCGGCGCCCTGGTCAAACACGGAGTTCGTCGTGAAGAACGCGTCGCGATGATCGTTCTGGATCAGGTTGAATTCCCGGTGATCTTCTGGGGCGCGATAAAGGCAGGAGCCATCCCGGTGCCGCTGAACACGTTGCTGTCCAGCTCGGTTTATGCGGCAACCCTGCAGGACAGCCGCGCCACGACACTGGTTGTTTCCGAGGTTCTTTGGGAAACGGTCGCTCCCGCAGTCGAAGGCAACACGTATCTGCAGTCTGTGATCGTGATTGGAGACGCGCCAGACGGAGCCGTCAGCTATGCCGATTATATGGACGGTGCGGACCCGCTGCAGGCGGTTGACGCAAAAAGCGATGAGACGGCCTTTTGGCTTTATTCATCGGGATCGACAGGTTTGCCGAAGGGCGTCCGCCATGTGCATTCCAGCCTTCGGGCGACGGCTGACACATTTGGCGCGCAGGTCATGGGCATACGCGAATCCGATACTGTTTTTTCAGTGGCAAAGTTATTCTTTGCCTATGGTCTTGGAAACGGGCTGACCTTCCCTCAGTCGGTCGGGGCGACAACGGTCTTGCTGGGCGGTCGCCCGCTGCCGGATGTGGCTTTTGATATTCTCGATACCCTCAAGCCAACAATTTTCTGTGCGGTGCCCACGTTCTTTGCCGCCATGAATGCGAGTTTGGATTCGGCAGGCGTAAAGCCACGTTCTAACCTGCGTCTTTGCACCTCGGCCGGAGAGGCCCTGCCGCGCGAAGTTGGAGAGACATGGGAAAGCCACATGGGGTCCATGATCGTGGATGGCGTGGGCTCGACCGAGATGCTGCACATCTTCCTGTCAAACCGCCCTGATGACATTTTGTACGGGACGTCGGGAATGGCTGTGCCGGGGTACGAAGTCCGGCTGGTAGATGACTCGGGCGCGGAAGTCGCCGACGGAGAGGTTGGAGAACTGCTGGTGAGGGGACCCTCGGCAGCCGAAAGCTACTGGAACCGCCGTGACAAATCCCGCGATACGTTTGAGGGACACTGGACGCGCACCGGAGACAAGTATGAACGCACCGCTGAAGGTCGGTATATCTACTGTGGGCGCACCGACGACATGTTCAAAGTATCCGGTATCTGGGTCAGCCCGTTTGAAGTCGAACAGGCGTTGATCGAGCATCCTGCGATTCTGGAAGCCGCGATTGTTGCTCATGCGGATGATCAGGGTCTTGATAAGCCAAAGGCATTTGTTGTTCTGAAAGAAGGTCAGAACGAAGACGCGATCTCGGACCTCAAAGAATTCGTCAAGCAGAAGATCGGCAAGTGGAAATACCCACGTTGGGTTGATGTCGTGGAAGATCTTCCCAAGACCGCAACCGGAAAAATTCAGCGTTTTAAACTGAGGGAAACCACATGACCTGGGTAGATGGCGGATCCGCGTGGATCGAAGTTGACGGCACTGGATTGGAATACGGTACTTGGGGACCTGCGCCCGAGGACGCGCCGACAATTGTGCTTTTGCATGAAGGCTTGGGATGTACGGCCTTGTGGCGCGACTTTCCCGCCAAATTGGTTGCAGCGACAGGTTTCGGCGTCATGGCCTATTCGCGGGCAGGCTATGGAAAATCCGACCCGGCCGACTTACCCCGCCCGCTGGATTATATGACGGTTGAGGCCCGGGATGTGCTGCCGCAGGTTCTGGACAAAGCAGGAATTCACAGATGTGTCCTGTTGGGGCATTCCGATGGCGCGACAATCGCCGCGATCTATGCTGGTTCGGTGTCGGACCCCCGTGTGCGCGGGCTGATCCTTATGGCGCCGCATTTCTTTGCTGAAGACAGCGGTCTGAAGTCCATCGCTGCCGCTCAAAATGCTTTTGTGAGTGGTGATTTGAGGAATCGGCTGTCTAAATACCACAATGACCCCGAGTCTGCGTTTTCGGGCTGGTGCGATGCCTGGTTGAACCCGGATTTCCGCAAGTGGAACGTTGCCGATGTCATTGACTACCTGCGTATCCCCTCACTTGCGATACAGGGTCGTCAGGACCAGTATGGCACTTTGGCCCAGATAGACGAGTTGGAATCCCGAAGCTACGCGCCGGTTGAGGTGACCGTTCTGGACGATTGTGGTCACGCACCTCAGGTTGATCAGCCAGACGCAACCCTGGCTGCAATTGCCGAGTTTACCATGCGACTTGAGCGGCTTGAACATGCTGTGCCGATTGAGGCATGACGCTGGATTGGCGGCCGTCCTATGCCTACGTCCCGGGCCAGACGCCTCGTCATGCCGAGGGATTGTTTGAGCGTTTCAAAACGGGTCTCGACGACGTTTCCCCGGATTGCCTGCACGAGACGCGCGCCTGGGCCTTTGGTTTGGCGCTTCTGAAAGACGGGTATTTTTGGGAGGCGCACGAGGTCCTGGAAGCCGTGTGGATGGCCTGCCCGCCGAACGCGCCGGAGCGGTTGATGGTTCAAGCGGTCATTCAACTGGCCAATGCAGAATTGAAGCACAAAATGGGCCGGGACAGGGCGGCAGAGCGGTTGCGGGATCAATCAGAAAAGCTGTTTCGGGAAGCTTATGAGAGAGGGGGGTCAACTGTGCTGGGAATTTGCTCGAAAGATGCAATAAAATGCATTACAGAGGGAGATACCGATCTTATTTGCCACTAAAGCAGGGAAATAGATGAATTATCATGCACAAATTCCTTTACTCGACACCAACCCCGCACTATTTTGCAAATCAGACAATAGGAGCGTCTTATGACCAAGGTCATCGACTTTCAGACTGACCCATCGAAATATCGCCACTGGCGGGTTGAATATGATGGCCCGATTGCGAACCTCATTATGGATGTCGATGAAAACGCCGGTTTGTTCGATGGCTATCAACTGAAGCTGAACTCCTACGATCTGGGTGTTGATATTGAGCTTGCGGATGCTGTCCAGCGGATGCGTTTCGAACACCCCGAGGTCAAGGTGGTGGTCATGCAGTCCGGCAAAGAACGGGTGTTCTGCGCAGGGGCCAATATCCGAATGCTGGGCGGTGCGGCCCACAGCCATAAGGTGAACTTCTGCAAGTTTACGAATGAGACGCGCAACACCTATGAGGCCGCCGAGAAGGACAGCGGTCAGAAATATATCGCCGCTGTCAAAGGGGCTTGTGCGGGCGGCGGCTATGAATTGGCACTGGCGTGCAATCATATCATGCTGACGGATGACAGCACGTCTTCCGTGGCGCTTCCCGAGGTGCCCTTGCTTGCAGTGTTGCCGGGCACAGGTGGTCTGACCCGAGTCACCGACAAACGCATGGTGCGCCGCGATCTGGCGGATGTGTTCTGTTCGACCGAAGAAGGGGTCAAGGGCAAGCGCGCGCTGGACTGGCGTCTGGTGGATGAGGTGGTGCCGAATTCGAAATTTGATGCGACGGTTCAGGAACGGGCGCAGGAGTTCGCGTCCGAAATATCCAAGGCCGAAAATGTCGAAGGAATCCAACTGGGACCCTTGGACAAATCGATCGCCGAAGACGGCTCGGTCACGTACAGTCTGGTCGAGATGGCCGTAGACCGAAGCGCCCGCAAGGCTATTGTGACACTCAACGGTCCAGACATGCCTGCGCCGGGTGATATGGACGAATTTACGGGGCAGGGCGATCAGGCCTATATGCTGCGTCTGGCGCGTGAACTGGACGATGCCATTTTGCATTTGCGACTGAATGAGATGGAGCTGGGGCTTGTCGTTTTCCGCACCCAAGGGGACCCAGAGGCGTTTCAGGCGCATGAAACCCTGTTGTTGACCAACAGGGGCAGCCATTGGCTCGCCAACGAAGTGTTGCAGTATTGGAAGCGGATTCTGAAGCGGATCGATGTGACCTCTCGATCGATGTCCGCGCTTGTCGAACATGGGTCGTGCTTTACCGGTGTCCTGGCCGAGTTGCTATGGGCCGTGGATCGGACCTACATGATGGAAGACGAGTTCGAAGGCGACAATCGTCCGATTGCCACGATCACATTGACCGATGCCAATTTCGGGACCTTTCCCATGGCCAACGATCTGACGCGATTGCAAACGCGCTTTTTAGGGAACCCCGCATCGACCACCCGGGCGCAAGCGCAAAAGGGCAATGCTCTTGAAGCAGAGCAGGCCGAAGAACTGGGTCTTGTCACGATGATCCTCGACGACATCGATTGGGAAGATGAAATTCGAATCTTTGAAGAAGAGCGCGCCTCGTTCAGCCCGGATGCAATGACCGGGATGGAGGCAAATCTGCGGTTTGCCGGGCCCGAGACGATGGAAACCCGGATATTCGGCCGCCTGACGGCGTGGCAGAACTGGATTTTCAACCGCCCGAACGCAGTTGGCGCCGATGGTGCGCTGCAACGCTATGGCACTGGTATGCGCGGCGAATACAACATGGAGCGCGTGTAACGCGTCCCCCCGATCTTTCAGCAGGAGTACGACATGGTCGACGTGATGAACGTGAGTTACGACACCCAGATCCCCAACAATGTTGGCCTTAGCCAGGATCGTAAGGTTTTGAAGGCGTTGGAGAAATGGCATCCCGGCTATATCGACTGGTGGAACAAGCTGATCCCGCGGGATTTTCAGGAATCCATGATCTACCTGCGCACCGCAGTGAGTGTGGACCCAAAAGGGTGGGCAAAATTCGACTATGTGAAAATGCCGGAATACCGCTGGGGCGTCCTGCTGGCCCCGCAGGTTGAAGACCGCACCATTCCGATGGGGGAACACAAAGGCGAAAAAGCGTGGCAAGAGGTGCCGGGCGAATATCGCAATATGCTCAAACGTCTGATCGTCATTCAGGGCGATACCGAGCCGGGCTCGGTAGAGCAACAACGTTTTCTGGGCCTGACGGCACCATCTCTATACGACATGCGCAACCTGTTTCAGGTAAATGTCGAAGAGGGCCGCCATCTTTGGGCTATGGTCTATCTGCTTCAGAAATACTTCGGTAAAGATGGGCGCGAAGAAGCGGATGACCTGCTGATCCGTTCCTCAGGATCGGAAGAAGCGCCGCGTATGCTGGGGGCGTTCAACGAAGAGACCCCGGATTGGCTGTCTTTCTTCATGTTCACCTATTTCACCGACCGCGACGGGAAGATGCAATTGGAAAGCCTCGCGCAGTCGGGCTTTGATCCGCTCAGCCGGACGTGCCGGTTCATGCTGACCGAAGAAGCGCATCACATGTTCGTCGGTGAAACCGGTGTCAGCCGGATCGTTCAGCGCACCTGCGAAGCCATGAATGACGCCGGTCTGACCGATCCTTATGATGTCGGCAAAGTGCGCGACCTAGGCGTCATTGATCTGCCTACAATTCAGAAAAAGCTGAATCTGCACTACACTCTGTCGCTGGATTTGTTCGGGCAGGAGGTATCGACCAACGCTGCCAACGCGTTCAACGCGGGCATCAAGGGGCGGTACATGGAAAGCCGGATCGATGATGACCATCAGTTGCAGCAAGACACGTATGTGGTGAAAAGCATCGTGGATGGCGCGATCGTCAGTCAGGACGTTCCGGCGCTGACCGCAATCAACATGCGTCTTCGGGACGATTACGTTCAGGATGCCTCGGGCGGGGTTGGACGCTGGAATAAGATCATTGAAAAAGCGGGCATTGATTTCCGGCTGAAGCTGCCGCACGAGGCGTTCCATCGCCAGATCGGTGTTTTTGCGGCAATCAAGGCAAACCCGGATGGCGACATCATCTCGGAAGCGGATTGGGCGGCCAATGTCGATAACTGGCTGCCGTCCAAGGAAGATGGCGCTTATATCCAATCCCTTATGGTACCCTGTTATGAACCGGGCAAATACGCGGGTTGGATTGCGCCTCCGAAAGTCGGCATCGACAACAAGCCGGGCCATTTTGAGTATGTGAAACTTCACATGGCCTGATATCGGGCCAGAAGGGCAATGTTCCATTCTGGCTGTGTCAACGCGAAGGAGATATGGATGTCAGAGGAAAAATCCACACTGTTCAGATTGGGGCCAGGGACCCTGCGGGGGAACTCGATTGATCTGTCTTGCTGCCTTGGGTGTTCGGATTGTGACGGGATGTGCAGCGCGATCTTCGAATGCGTGACCGTCCCCTCCATCGTCATCCGGCAACGCACGCGATGAATAAACCTGTCAAACAGCACCTGATCGATCCCGAGATTTGCATCCGGTGCTACACGTGCGAGATGACCTGCCCTCTTCAGGCTATTGAACATGATGACAACAACGTGGTGGTCAATGCTGATCTATGCAATTTTTGTATGGATTGCATTCCGGTATGCCCGACCGGTTCCATCGATGAATGGCGCGTAGTGAGCGAGCCCTACAGCCTAGAAGACCAGTATTCGTGGGAGGAGCTGCCCGAACAAGTCGAACTGGACGGTAGCGAGGCCGAAACAGGGATGGAAGCGCTGGATGAGGCCATGGCCGCCCTTCTGGCCGAGGCGCACAAAGGGGCAGGTGGCAAGTCCAGGGCTCCGGCAACGGCGTCAAAACCAACGGTAAACCTGTATAATCTGGGTAAGCCCGTGCAAGCTGTTGTTCAGGGCAATTATCGCTTGACGGCTGAGGGCTCGGACAGCGACGTTCGTCACATTATTCTGGATTTTCAGGGGCACCCGATGCCTGTTCTGGAAGGTCAATCCATCGGCATTCTGCCGCCCGGACAGAATGCCGAAGGTTCGCCGCATTTGCCGCGTCTTTATTCTGTCTCCAGCCCCCGCGATGGGGAACGCCCCGGGTTTAACAATGTGTCATTGACGGTGAAACGCGAAGATAAGGGCGTGTGTTCCAACTATATTTGCGACCTGAAAAAGGGTGACACGGTGAATGTGACCGGTCCCTTTGGCGCGACCTTCCTGTTGCCCGATGATCCGGATGCACGGATTCTGATGATTTGCACAGGTACCGGATCTGCGCCGATGCGCGCCTTCACTATGCGACGCCAACGCAAGGTGGGTATCGTTCATGGCGGTATGACAATGTTCTTTGGAGCCAGAACGCCCGACAGCTTGCCATATTTCGGACCGCTTCAGAAAGTTCCGTCCAGTTTGCTTGAGCAACATCTGGTGTTCAGCAGGCAAGACGGTCAGGACAAGGAATATGTTCAGGATCGGATGCTGAAAGAACGGGGGGCCGTTGCGGATATGTTGCGCGATGATAAATGCCACGTCTACATATGCGGGCTGCGCGACATGGAAACCGGAGTGGAAAACGCATTGACCGAAATCGCTGAAGACATGGGCCATAACTGGCCCGGTTTGCGGGACAAAATGCGCGAAGACGGGCGTTACCACGTTGAAACCTACTGATATGTCGGATCGGCCCGCGGCTGTATTCCGCCATGATATCCGGGTAACCTGGGGCGACTGTGATCCGGCGCGCATCGCCTATACAGGTCGTCTGCCATGGTTCACATTGGACGCCATAAACGCCTGGTGGGAGAAACATCTGGGACAGGGATGGTACCAATTGGAACTGGACCGGAATGTTGGAACGCCCTTCGTCCGGCTCGAGATGGACTTCAAAGCACCCGTTACGCCAAGGCACAGGCTGATTTGCCATGTCTGGCCCAGCCGGCTGGGCGAAACGTCCATCGAATTTCGCGTCGATGGCGTGCAGGACAATCAGCTTTGTTTTTTAGCCCGCACTGTCAGCGTTTTCACCACCGCAGACAGTTTCAGCAAACGCAATCCACCGCAGGACATTCGCGACCTGCTTGCCCCGTTTCTTCAACAGGTTGAGCAGATCGGGAGATAACTGATTTCCTTTTCGCGGTGGCGAACGTAATGTGCATTATTATACACATTCGGAACTGCAGAATATGGCGGAAATCACAACCTTCAGCGGCGTCTCGACCCGGATAGACTCGGACTCAGAGATCGAACGCAGCATTGCGGCTCTTATGGCGCAGGTTGGAGAACGTGTTCGCAGCGCGCGAGAGCGCAAGGGGATTTCCAGGCGGGTGCTTTCCGAGAATTCGGGTGTATCGCTCAGATACCTGGCGCAGCTTGAAGCAGGAACCGGAAATATCTCGATCGGTTTGCTGCAGCGTGTCGCTCATGCGCTGGACCACAAAATCGAGTGGTTTGTCGGGGCGGAAGATCCCTGGAACTCCACCAGTCTGCGCGTAGCCGAATTGTTTTCGGTGGCGGATAATGAAACGCGTGAGCAAGTTCTGCGAACGCTGTCCGCCGATACAGATCAGCCCGGCCGGGCCGAACGGATCTGCCTGATCGGGCTGCGCGGCGCTGGAAAATCGACATTGGGGAAACTGGCGGCAGAACAACTGGATGTTCCGTTCCTCGAGTTGAACAAGGAAATCGCGCTGCATGGAGGAATGCCAATAGACGAGATATTGGCGCTTTACGGACAGGAAGGATACCGCAAGCTTGAGGCCGGTTCTTTGGACCGCGTCATCGAAAACTATGATCGGATGATCCTTGCGGTGGCGGGTGGCATTGTGTCCGAGCCTGAGACTTTCAACAAGCTGCTGTCGAATTTCCACACCATCTGGCTCAAGGCCTCGCCGCAGGAACACATGGACCGGGTCCGTGCGCAAGGCGATGAACGCCCGATGGCGGGAAATGCGGATGCAATGGAGCAATTGACGTCCATTCTGGCCAGTCGCGAGGTCTTGTACGCGCGGGCAGGTCTGATGCTGGATACATCCGACCAATCGTTGGACACGTCCCTGAACGCGCTGGTGTCAACAATAAAGGTGCATCGCTTGCTCGAGGCTTGATCATGAGATTAGCATTGCGGTCTGGTCGATGCGATGGGTATCCGAACGGCGCGGCCGATATCATTCAAACATAGCAATGCATCACAGTTTGACAGAGCTCAAACTCGGTGCTTACCTGATCGTGCACGACAATGGCGATTTTGAAATTCAGGGTATTTCAGACAGTTGAGATGCAAGGGTTGGTCCTGTACCTGCCGTTTCGCATTCAGGGGAATTTGCGATGGAAGTGATAACTGAACAGCTCCGCACCTTTCCAATCATGGCGCTGTTTCTATGTCTTGGCCTGGGATACGGCGTGGGCAAATTCAGGGTCGGAAAGTTCGAGCTTGGAGGCATCGCCGGAACCCTTCTGGTCGCAGTGTGCGTGGGACAGATCGGTGGGATCAATTTAAGTACGGATGTCCAGAACGTTTTCTTTTCGTTGTTTATTTTTATGGTTGGTTACAATGGCGGTCCGCAATTCTTTGCGGCGCTGAACCGGACGGCCCTGACCAAGCTTCTGGCCGCGTTTCTGATGACGTTATGGGGTTTGTTCTTCGTCATAGTCGTGGCCCGGCTGGCGGGTCTGGACAAAGGACTGGCGGCTGGTCTGGCTGCCGGGGGCTTGACGCAATCGGCAATTATCGGCACCGCCGGGAACGCAATCGATCTTTTGGGGCTTGCCCAAGAAGAGGCCGAAAAGCTCAAGACCAATATCGCTGTGGGTTATTCGGTGACCTATATCTTTGGCTCGATCGGGCCCATTCTGGCGGTTAGCATTATCCCCATTATCCTGCGCTGTGATCTGCGTCAGGAGGCGATCAAGCTGGCCCAGAAACTAAGCGGTGGTGGGCCGAAACTTGAGGAAGGCGAATTCCTTCCCATGAACCGGTTCGAGGCGCGGGCGTATCAGGTGGGTGACGGTTCAGAGATTGCCGGATTGTCGGTGAAAGACATCGAAGGCCGGTATGATGGCGATTTGATTGTCGAGCGGCTGCTACATGACGGTGCGCCGGTTGAGCCTTTGCCGGATACGGTTGTAAGTACCAGTGATGTGGTGGTTGTATCTGGCCTGGTCGCCACTCTGACCCAGTTCGCCCGCACTGCAAGCGGTGAAATTGGCGAATACCCGCCCGAACTGACAATTGTTGAAGAACGGCGCAATGTGGTGATCACCAACCGCAAACTCGCCGGAAAAACACTGGCCGAACTGCACAAGAGCCTGACTGCGGATCAAAGGCGTGGCGTACACATCACCAAAATCACACGCATGGGGCACGATGTGCCGGTGCTGCACAATACCGAGATACATGCAGGCGACGAAATCAGCATTGTTGGCCACAAGGACGATCTGAACCGTGTCGCGAAACTGGCAGGATATGTGCCACCTTCCGCATCGGTTACCAATTTCATCGCGCTGGGGATCGGGGTTGCGGTCGGCTATCTGATTGGCGAGATCAGCTTTGTCATTGCGGGCACCAAAGTGTCGCTTGGCTCGGGGTTGGGGTGTCTGGTGACAGGTTTGATCATCGGATACCTGAGAATCCGTCGCCCCAAGATTGGCGGGATCAACCGGGGCGCAGCCAACTTTTTGCAAAGCTTTGGTCTGGCCGTGTTTGTGGGAGTTGTCGGTCTGAATGCTGGCCAACCTGCGCTGCAGGCTATTCAGGAATATGGAATTACCCTGTTGCTTTTGGGAATTCTCGTCACGCTGATGCCGATGATCGTGCAGTTTCCCATCAATTATTTTGTCCTGCGTATCAAGAACCCGGTGGAAGCCTGTGCGGTTGTCACAGGGTCCCGGTCCGGTAACCCGGGATTTGCGACACTGCTTGAAAAGGCGGGCAACGCCACCCCGACGCCTGCATTCACCATGACATATGCGGTCGCGAATATCTTCCTGACGCTTTGGGGGCCACTGGTGGTGGCCTTTGTGCCCTGATGCCGGCCAGATCGAATAACCTGCCGGGTCGCCAACTGATGTAACCACCCGGGATGTACGGTAAACGCAAGCATCCCGGCTTTTGCGCGATCGCCCATTTACCCGTGCAGTGGCAATCCTTTGGACGCGCGATATGCCTGCACATACCCGACCGCCACGGCCCGCACGGCCTTCCCGATCTGCCGGTATGCGCTGTCGTCCAGATTGGCAAAGGACACCCGTGCCGACCAGTTGGGCGCATCAAAGCCTGACCCGTTTAACAAAACAATGCCGTGGTCCTGCGCCAGCTTGAACGAGATATCCAGCGGGTGCACATTTTCCTTGATCCAGGCGACTACTTCTTCGCCCACGTATTTGCGCATCCAGAACTCGAAATCGATGATACCATAGTAGCGGTCGAACAGCGGATTGTCGGGCACATCGACGCCCAGCCCTTCAACCAGCTCGTCAAAGCGGTGTTTAAGGATGCCCCAGCAAAACGCCTGATACCCTTTGTCTTCGTCCATCAGCTCCACCAGTGAGAAAAGCGTCATCATCACCTGTTGGGGCAGGGACAAACCAGCTGTGTGGTTCAGGGCAACATCGCGGCTGTCGGCAACAATCCGGTCGATGAATTTAAAGGTCGAGGGGTCTGGGGTCAGCGTTTCATAGCGCGCATTCACGGTGGCTTTGATGTCGTCCGGGGCCTCGCTGATCATTTTGTCAAAGATGTTGTTCTCGGCCACCAGAATTGCGCCCAAACGCCAGCCTGTGCAGCCAAAATATTTGGAATACGAATACACTCCGATCGTGTTCTCGGGCAGATGCCCCATAACGGATTGAAAATTGGGAATAAACGTGCCGTAGACGTCGTCGGTAAGAATGATCAGATCGGGTCGGCGTGTTTTCACGAAGTCGACCAGCTTGGCCATGACCTCTGGGCTGATTGCAACCGAAGAGGGGTTGCCTGGATTGACCAGAAACAGGGCTTTGACCTTTGGATCGGCCAACTGTTCAAGGTCGTCATCGGTTAGCTGAAAATGTTCCTCTTCTGCCGAGGATACATCCACGACGTTCAGCCCGTAATCCTCAAGCACGGGCATTTCCAGATAGGGGGTGAAAATAGGTGTGCCCAGGGCGATGGTATCGCCTGCGTTCAGCAGCCGCTGGTTCTTGAGAGCCTTGAAGATATAGCACATCGCGGCAGTGCCGCCCTCGACCGCGTAAATGTCAAACTTGGCGTCAGGCCGATGCCCGGCGCACATTGCCCACATGACGTATTCATGAACAATGGCTTCATTGTGTTTCATGCACCGGTCGGGCATCGGATAGTGATCCCCGACGATGCCGTCGGTCAGCTCCAATACAAACGCGTCGGGGGTAAAGCCAAACTTGTCGATTGCAAAATCCACAGCTGCGGCCAGCGTATCCGCACCCGGCGGGCCTTCTTTGTCATCAGATCTGGCGCAATACGCCTTGAGCCGGTCGTAGCAACCGGGACCCATCGGCATACCGGCCAAACCGACATGAGGTTCATTGCGGTGCCGTTGTGCTTCGGTCATCGCAAACTGGCCCAGAAGGAAAAATGCCTCGCGCGCCTTGGTGGCGATCCAGTTGGGGTTTCCGCGCCCCGCATTGAGGTAAGGCCACGCCATCTGGCGCGCTTCGACCTGAGCCAGCTTGATGAGTTCATCCTTGATCTGGAACGGGCTTAGGTTCTCAAACTTGTGCAGGTCCAATGTGTCTGACATGGCTTCAAGCCTTTGGTTAATAAGAAAAGGGAATTCCTATCAGATCGTATGCTCGACACTGAGGTCGTGTAAACAGCGTTCACAGCGGTCGAGAGGAGACTGCAGGTCAGGATAGCTGCGGGGTCTGCAGCTTGTCTGTCACTTTTTGTCGGTGCTGGTTACCGCGCGCCAGTCCTGCGGTGGTGGGCTTGCCAGCAATGCCGCAGCGCGGGCTTTCATCGCCGTCGAGGCCGGATCTCCGCCACGGGCCTGATCTGCGGCGTCAAATGCCGAGAGGGCCTGCTCAAACCGGCCTGCCCGGTAAGCGGCAAGCCCGTCTTCATACATTTTTATCCAAGCGTGCGAGCCATCAAACTGATCCGCCATGGCGATCAGCTCATATACCACAAGTTCTTTGGTGCGGCCAAAGACCGTCAGGGTATCCAGCTCGCGGGCGACAATGGCATCGCCGGCTTCCCAACGGGTCTCCGGGCCGATCAGGATAAGCGTGCCATAATCCTTGTTTGCCCCCTCAAGGCGGCTGGCAACATTCACGACATCCCCGATGGCGGTATAGTTCAGACGTTGTTCGGATCCGATGTTGCCGACGAGAGCCTCGCCGCTGTTCAAACCGATCCTGACATGTAACGGGTTTCCGGCATCGTCCTTGATCCCCGCCTGTTCTACGGCTTCGACCAGATCAAGCGCCGCGCGGCAGGCATTGATGGCGTGGTCGGTATCTTGCCGTGGGGCGCCCCAGAATGCCATCACAGCATCCCCCATGAATTTGTCGATGGTACCGTTATGCTGTGCAATCGCTGCCGAGGCCGCGCTGAAGAACGGCTCCATAAGCTTGACGATGCTGGGGCCCAGCTTTTCAGACAGTCCGGTAAACCCGGTGACATCGCAAAACAGCACTGAAATCTGTTTCATATCACCACCCGGCTGCGTCTTGATACCTTCTGCAACCAGCATCCGAACCAGATCGGTGGGTACGTATTTTCGGAAAGCCGACAGGCCGGCGGCCATGCTGGCGGTGGCGGCGGACAGGTTTGCAAGTTCGGATAACCGAGAGGGCCTGCGCGAGATGCGCTCGACATCAAAGCGCTCGATCTTACTGAGGTCCTCGGCGATGCGCGCCAACGGGTTGGCAACCACTTTGCGGACCAGCCAGATTGCCAGTCCGGTGGCAAAAACAACCACGCCGATCAGAATGTAAAGCAGGTTGATCAGGGTTCTGTCGATCCCTGACAAAAACGCGGCTTCGGGAATGACCGTGGCAACGCGCCAGCCATAGAACCCCAAGGGCGTCAGAGCAACCGCATAGGGGACACCATCGATCACGACCCGGGTTGTCTGGCTTCCGGGCGCGTTGTTGTCCGGGTCGCCCAACAATTGTTCGCCCGAGATCATGGCAACTTCATACAGCTCACCTTCGCCCATACGCGCCGGGGTGATCTCGTCCGCCTCGGCGTCTGGCACGGCAATCACCTTGCCGTCCGCGTCCAGAATATAGGCGGCACCAAATTCTCCGGGATGCAGGGTGGCCAGGAACCGGGACAAGCGATCCGTTTCGATTGCAACGGCCAAAACGCCCTGACGCGTCCGATTGACATCTACCGGACCAGCGAAAGCATAGACGGTCTTGTCGCTGTCCGGCAAATCCCGGGCTTCGATCCATCCCTGAGAGTTCAGACCCATGAAATTCCCAAACCAAGCATGATCGCGCGGGTCGTAGGTCGTTTCTGTGAAATTCCGTTCTTCGAACTGAATGTCGCCGGGAATGAAAATATAGCGATCAGTGCGCAACATGCCGTCGCGAATGTTCTTGTCGATCTCGATCATCTCAAGACCACCATCGCCCAGACGGTGCGACCCGAAGAAATTGCCGTCGGGCCAGCCAAAGAAAATCCACGAGATATTGGGTTGCGCCTGCAATTGCGACAGAAAGACAAACTCGCGCTTGTCGGCCTGACGAGTCGCGATCACGTTCTGAACAAAGATGGTTCGCACCGCTGCCCACGCGGCCTCGGCTGACCTGAGCGTGGCTCCGACCTCGATGCGGACGGTATTGGCGATCTGTGTGTTGATCTCGGCCGCAAGCATACGGCTGTTGTCGCGCGCTGTCGTCCACCACAGCGAATGGACAAGGAACGTCGATACACCGATGGAAAGGGCAACCAGAATCGAGACAGCGACGCCTACGCTAAATCGCATGAATGCTCCGAAAAAATAACAGATGACGCAGTATTGATATGAGAGAACCCGAAGGGCAAAGACTTCTTTGTTAATGCACTGAAAATTCACGCAAGTGTTAAGTGTGTGTTAGCAGCGGGCGGGTCAATGACACAATTCTGTGTAGAAGGCCACGCTCGCTAAAAAGACAGGAACTCGGCAGCAATCCCTTCCGCCTCCACCGTTAGCGGACGGGCCACGCCCCGATCGATGACGATGCGGGATGAGATTCCGCATGCCTATCTGGAAACGCCGCGATGTTTGCCCGGTGATCCGTGGCGGTCGCCCGCATGGGGGCGCAGATCGTATGGGCACCGTTCCGAACCACAGGGCGTGCTGTTCCGTTGAACCAACCGGTAGCATATCGGCGGCCCCTTCGCTGATACGGGCGCCAGCCGCATACCCTGTCTATGATCCAGGCTCATGTTGCGGATCAGGTGACGCCCGGCAGTGCACCGGGCGTCAGGTCAGATCAGAGGCCCCATTTTGCGCGGTTCTCTTCGAAGAACCCTTGCGCCTTTTTCACCTCGATCCAATTGTTCACGTAGTTGATCCAGACCTGATCGTTTTGGGGCAACAGCATTGCGATGGGCGAGGGCGAGCGGGGGCCTGCATTTTTCACGCGCTCAATGGGGAATTTCTCTTCCAGTGTCGATCCCTCGATGTTCGAGGTGATAAACACGTCCGCGCGGCCGGCGATCACTTCCTGAAACCCGCGGGCCGGAGCCTCGACCACTTTGATTTCGGCATTCGGGAACCATTCGCGCACGCGCTTTTCAAACGTGGTGCCCAGCGTGGTTGCAACCGTCACGCCCGGCTGGTTGATCGAATCATAGCCGTCGAACTTGTCGGACTTGTCCTTGGTTGTATAGGGAAACAGCTCGACCGCGATGTAGCTGTCCGAGAAACCCGCAACTTTCATGCGCGGCGGCGAGATCGAGGCTGACCCAGTCAAATGGTATTTGCCCGCCACCACACCATTGACCAGCGTTTTCCAGTCGGTGGGCACATATTCGACCTCGACCCCCAGATCAGCGGCCAGCGCGTTCATGATGTCGATATCATAGCCCTTATAGCTGTTGGTCGCCGGATCGCGCAGCGACATCGGGTTCCAGTCACCGGTTGTGCCCACTTTCAGCACCCCGGAATCCAGAACCTCGTTCAGGGCTGACTGCGCTTGCGCGGCGGTCCCAAGCACTAATCCAAGTGCCGCGGCGGCGGCAGTTTTGAAAAACCGTTTCATGTATTTCTCCCGTTGGTGGCGTTAGGCGATTGCCGCTACATTGTTTCTTGATCTAAGCGTAAAGACAAAGATAACCTCAAGCAAATAATTGACCAGAAAACAAAGGCAGGCCAGCAGATGCAAGACGCCGCGATCGAGCTTGTCGGTGTGAACAAGTGGTTCGACACGTTTCACGTACTCAAAGACATCAATCTGACGGTGAACAGCGGCGAAAAGGTCGTAATATGCGGGCCTTCGGGGTCCGGGAAATCGACCGTGGTACGTTGTATCAACCAGCTTGAGAAACATCAGAAGGGCACGATCCGGGTGGATGGGGTCGAGCTGACGAGTGATCCCAAATCCGTGGCGGCGATCAGTTCCGAGGTCGGGATGGTGTTTCAGCAGTTCAACCTGTTCCCGCATCTGACGGTTCTTGAAAACCTGACGTTGGGCCCAATCAAGGCGCGTGGCCTCAGCCGGAAAGACGCCGAGGAGAAGGCGCGGCACTATCTGGAACGCGTGCATATCCCTGATCAGGCCGACAAGCGGCCCATCCAGCTGTCGGGCGGTCAGCAGCAGCGCGTCGCCATCGCCCGGTCGCTGTGCATGGAGCCTCGGGTGTTGCTGTTTGATGAACCGACCTCGGCGCTGGACCCCGAGATGATTTCCGAGGTTCTGGATGTGATGGTCGAGCTGGCGCAGGACGGGATGACCATGGTTGTCGTCACCCACGAGATGGGATTTGCCCGCAAGGTGGCCGACAAGATGATCTTTATGGATGCAGGCGAGATCGTCGAAGAAGGCCACCCCGAGCATTTCTTCACCAACCCGCAATCCGAGCGATGCCGTAAATTCCTGTCTCAGATTCTGCAGCACTAGGTGGGGCCGATGAAAAAACTTCTTCTGATATCGCCACTTCTTTTGCTGGCCGGGTGTTCGTCTTCGTCGACCTGGGGCTGGTATGTGATCAATCCGACCACTGCCTCGGGCTGGACGAACGTCAAGTTCCTGATCTCAGGCATGGGCGCGACCATCCAGATTTCCCTGATCGCGGCGGTGATGTCGATTGTCATCGGCCTGCTGGTGGCGCTGCCGGGTCTGTCCGATAAACGCGGCTGGCGGCTGGTCAATCGGGTCTATGTCGAATTCATTCGCGCCATTCCCCTGCTGCCGATGCTGTTCTGGGTGTTTTACGGCCTGCCCATCGTGTTCCAGTCGATGGGGATGAACGTGCCCATTGATCCGTTCTGGGGTGCGATCATCACGCTGGCCATCTCCGACAGTGCGTTTACCGCCGAGATCTACCGCGCAGGCATTCAATCCATCGCCCGCGGTCAGCGCGAGGCAGCGCAGACCATCGGGCTGAACTATTTCCAGACAATGCGCTATGTGATCCTGCCGCAGGCGATCCGGCGCATTCTGCCCCCCTTGGCGAACCAGTTCATCTACATCGTCAAGATGAGCGCCTTTGCCAGCGTCATCGGCATGCAGGAACTGACCCGCCGCGCAAACGAGCTGGTGGTGACCGAATACCGCCCATTGGAAATCTACACGCTTTTGATCTTCGAATACCTGATACTGGTCCTGATCATCAGCGCAGGCGTGCGCTGGCTGGAACGTCGCATGGGCGCGGACGAGCGCGGATAAGGAGCAAGCATGGACTGGAAAGACTTCATGGCCGAGACAGAGGCCAATATTGGCAGCTTCTCAAAAGAGGTGCCCGAAACCGTGCGTGGCTTTGGCATCATGGGCAAGGCCGCCAAGACCGAGGGCGCGCTGAGCGAAAAGACCAAGGAATTCATGGCGCTCGGCATTGCCATCGCCACTCGCTGCGACAGCTGCATCGGGTTTCACGTCAAGTCTCTGGTCCGGCTGGGCGCCACACGCGAGGAGATGTGCGAGGCTTTGGCCATGGCGACCTATATGGGCGGCGGGCCGTCTTATGCCTATAGCGCCAAGGCCTTGAAGGCCTATGATGTGTTTTCGGAGTAAACTTCATGCGTCCTGATCTGGCCGGAGCCGAAGGGTTCATCCGAAACAGCTGGTACGTCGCGGGCCGGTCCGAGGATTTTGGCCGCGAACTGAGCGCTGTGCGGATGCTGGACGAAGAGATCGTGATCTATCGCGACACCAAGGGCGCAGCCATCGCGCTGGAGGATGCCTGCCCGCACCGAAAACTGCCTCTGTCACGCGGAACCATCGAAGGTGATCATGTGGTCTGCGGCTATCACGGTCTGACCTTCGGCTGTGGCGGCGAATGCGTCAGCGCGCCGACACAGTTGGACAACCCGCCGCGCCGCGCCGCCGTCCACGCCTATCCCGCCGAGGATCGTTGGGGGTTCCTGTGGCTGTGGATGGGCGATCCGGAACAGGCCAGCATAGAAGACATCATCGACATTCCCAATTTCGACAACCCGGACTGGGGCAAGACCCAGAAGGGCGCGATGGAGATGGCGTGTCACTACCTCTACATCATCGATAATCTGCTGGACCCCAGCCATGTGGCCTGGGTGCATCTGACTTCGTTCGCCGGGGCCGGAACGGACAATCGCCCGCTGGATCTTGAGGAAACCGGGGATGGTGTCATCGTTTCCCGCTGGATCGCGGACGAGCCCGCACCGCCTTATTATGCGCCAATCTTGCCCTTTGGCCCCGCTTGCGATCGCAAGCAGCATTACGAGTGCCGACTGCCGTCGACCGCAATCAATATGTCGGTCTATACACCGGCGGGGGAGGGCGGCGCGGATCGGCCCGTCTCGCCCAACGCCTTCATCAATATCTCATACAACTTCATCACGCCGGTTGATGCCGAAACCTCGCGCTATTTCTGGTTCCAGCATCGAAACATGCACGCGGACGATACGGCGATGTCCCAGCGCATGTTCGAAGGTGCAGTGATGGCGTTCAACGAGGATAAAGAGGTCTTGGAGCACGTCCAGACCGGGATGGCGAGGCGCAAGAGTGGCTATATCAACCTTGCGCTGGACGCAGGCGCGATGCGTTTCCGCTCGCGGGTTTCGCGCAGAATTGCTGAAGAAACGGGATGATCAGGACGCGCTGAGCCTGCCGTTGATGCCCTGACCTACGGCCTGTTCCGGGGCATCGAACAGGGCTTTGACGCAAGGATAATCCTCAAGAATCTGCGCACCACCGGGAATGCGATCAGGATGCAGGACGCCGTTTTCCCAAACGGCAACGCCATCGACGCGAATGGTCGGGTCCAGCACATTCAGTGAAATCTCACCCGGAGCGTAGTGCCCACAGGTGTGGAAATGCAGCAGACGCGGATTGCCGAAGGCGGAGCCGCTCCATCTCTCGAAATTCTGGAAAGCGGGTGCGGTGTAGGCACAGCCTGGATGAATGCCCGCGTGCCAGGAATGCATGGTCAGCGGGTCGAGATCGAACATTTGTCCGACTTTCTCGTAATGCATCTGTGCGCAATGCACGTCCATCGGGTGGCCGGAAAAACCCAGAAGGCGGCTGTTTTCAAACTGTACGGCAAGCGGTTCACGCAGATCGCAGCCATAGGGTTCGTAGAATTTCGAGCCGGTTCCGACCAGAAACCCATCTTGCATCACGGTGCCTGAAAATCCTTGCGCTGGAACAGGGGCGAAGACTGACATGGGGAAGCGGGCGACAAAGACATCAGAGGCGCCACTTTGGGGAAACGCTGCGCCGGGACCACTAAAGTCAGTGCCTAAGGGGCAGGTTACGAGAATATGCGAGGCCTTGGCCAGCAACGCATTTACCGCGTTCTTCAGCGCAACAAAGCCGAAGTAATTCGCCCGTCCAAAGCCCGACGCTAACGCATCCTTGTCCAGCGCATAAGACATGATCGGATGCACATCCGCCAAATCCGCATCGAACCGAATCTGATCCCCCGTCCGCGACAGAAACAACGTTCGGTCGGCAGCTTTCATCGCGGCAATGGTCTGTCCGGACAGGTGTGGCCCCATCGGGTCAAAGGGGATGGTCTGCAAAGTGGCTCGAATCCCCAGTGCCTGTGCGCAGTCCAGTACCGCCTGCACGATTTCGGCGTCGTAATAGGTGTTTTCCGGCGCTTCGCATAGCACCAGCAACCGGTCACCTGCTGTCAGCCCGCCACATCGGATCAGCAGATTCTCCGCGCCGGCACGCAGATCCGAGTTGCGCATAACACTGGCCCCCTAAATAGCAGAATCAGACGAAGATTACACCAGTTTCACATTTCCGTTACTGTCTAAAAACGACCTGACGCAGAAATTTCTGCTGACACTTTCCGCGGCTTTGTTCATATGCTGGCTCGACATCTGACAGGAGGATTGGGCATGAGCGCCTGGATCGAAATGATCTCTGACGAGCAGGCGGATGGCCGTCTGAAAGAACTTCTGGATAACGCCAGAACACCGCATGGAACGGTGGATACAGTGATGCGAGTGCATTCGCTGCGTCCCGAAACGATGAACGGGCATGTGGTTCTGTACCGCTCGGTCCTGCATTCGGACGACAACCGGTTACCGTTCTGGTTTCTGGAGGTGGTGGCGAGCTATACATCAATCCTGAACGACTGCACGTATTCGCTGACGCACCATTTTATGAACGTGCGTAATCTGCTTAAAGACCAACCCCGCAGTGACAGGATATTTGTCGCCCTGAAAGCGCATCGCCCCGAGGATGAATTTGCAGGTAAAGAACTGGCTTTGTTGCGCTACGCTGCCAAACTGACGACGGATGTGGGCAAAATGGTGAAATCGGATTTCGAAGCACTGAAACTGGCAGGCTGCGACGACGGTGAGATTCTGGAGGTCAACCAGGTCTGTGCATATTTCAACTACTCCAACCGTTTGTTGAATGGCCTTGGGGCGACCACAGAAAACGATGTGATTGGATATTACAAAGGCGACGAGTGAACAGCGGTGGACGCCGGACCGGTTCTCTGCGAGTTTGAAATCGACGTGCCAGTTGCAGGCCCGACCAAGTTTGGTAGGTCAGAGTGCTGTATGCGTCATCGCCGTAGTCTGGTGCCTTCTGGGTCAAAGGGTGGTTCGTGCAGGATGGTGGCTTTGTGGGGCTGGCCGAGGACCATGACCTCGACCCTGTCGCCGGGCTGGGCGTTTTTGACGTATCCCAGCGCCAGTGACATGCCGACGGTGTAGCCATAGGTGCCCGAGGTGACGCGGCCGATGCCTTCGCCGTCTTTGAAGATCGGCTCGCCGCCGGTGGCGTCGGCGTTCGAGGCGGTGACGTCGCCCTCGTCCAGATGCAGCAGGACCAGCTGTTCGCGCGCGGGGTTGTCCAGCACCTTCAGCGCGGCCTCTTTGTTCAGGAAATCTTTCTCGAACTTGCACAGACGGTCCAGCCCGACCTCCTGCGGCCAATATTCGGGGCTGAATTCGCGGCTCCACGAGCCATAGCCCTTTTCCACCCGCAGCGACATCAGTGCGCGGCTGCCCACAGGGCCTGCGTCGAAGGCTTTGCCAGCTTCCAGCAACGCCTCATACAGACGCGCCTGATCTTCGGTCTTGCAGTGCAGCTCCCATCCCAGATCGCCGGTGAACGAGACGCGCAGGGCCAGCACTTCGACCCCCGCCAATTCGATCCTGGCTGACCGCATGAACGGGAAATCCTCGGTCGTCAGCGACGTGTTGGTCAGGCGCTGCAGGATCTCGCGCGATTTGGGGCCGGCGACGTTGAAGCCGCACATCGCCTCGGTATGGCTCTCAAAGGTGGTGCTGTCGGGCAGCGGGACCTGCTTGAAGAAGCGCTTGTGATAGCGCTCGGCCATGCCGGAACCGATGATCCAGAACTCATCCTCGGCCACGCGGGTGACGGTGAAGTCCCCGGCAATACCGCCCCGTTTCGAGATCAGCGGCGTCAGGCAGGACCGGCCCACCGCCTTGAGCATGGTGTTGGCGAAGACCGCGTTCAGCCAATCCGCAGCGCCGGGGCCTTTGCAGATGTATTTGGCAAAATTCGAGATATCGATGATGCCCGCCCGGTCGCGCAGCATCTTGCATTCCTCGCCCACAGGCCCCCACCAGTTCTGGCGGGTAAAGCCGTTGGTATCCACCGTGTCGGGCTCATCCGCGAACCACAGCGGGTGTTCCCAGCCGGTGTTCAGGCCGAACACCGCGCCCATGGCTTTCTGTGTCTCATAGATCGGGCGCACACGGGCCGGGCGGCCTGCGCTGCGTTCCTCGTTCGGGAAGTGGATCGCAAAGCGGTGGGCGTATTGATCCTGCACCTTGGCTTTGGTGAACTCTCTCGTGGCCCAGGTGTCGAAGCGCGCCAAGTCCCAGGCGAACATGTCATATTCGGTTTCGCCTTCGATGATCCACTGCGCCGCCATCAGGCCCATGCCGCCCGATTGTGAGAAGCCGGGGATGATGCCGTTGCAGCAGAAGTAACCATCCACCTCGGGAACCGGACCCATCAGAACGTTGGCGTCGGGCGACCAGATCATCGGGCCGTTGATGACGCGCTTGATCCCCGCCTTACCCACGGCGGGCAGACGTTCGATGGCGTTCATCATGTTCTCTTCGATCCGTTCCAGATCATCTGGGAACAGGTCATGGGCGAAGTCCAGCGGCGTGCCTTCTTCAGCCCAGAACTTCATATCTTTCTCATAGGCGCCGACCAGCAGGCCGTTGCCTTCCTGGCGCAGGTAGTACTCACCGTCGCGGTCCGAGACCGAGGGCAAACGCGTGCCGTGCGCCTGAACATCCGACATGGCCTCAGTGACGAAATACTGGTGCTCGGTCGGTTGCAGCGGCAGTTCGATCCCGGCCAGTTTCGCGACCTCACGACCCCACAACCCGGCAGCATTCACCACCCAGGGGGTTTTGATATCGCCCTTCGGCGTGCGCACGATCCAGCTGCCGTCCTCCTGTTGCTCGGTCGCGGTGACGGGGGTAAAGCGGTGGATCTCGGCCCCGCGCTGGCGCGCGCCCACCGCATAGGCGTTGGTCACCCCCGAAGGGTCCACATTGCCGCCATCGGGTTCGAACATCACGCAGCGGATGCCCTCATAATTGACCAGCGGGTTCAGCTTTTTCGCCTCTTCAATGCTGATCTCATAGAAGTTCATGCCATAGAGCTTGGCCTTGGCCGCCTGTAGCCTAAGCTGATGCTCGCGCTCTTCGGTTTGCGCAAGATACAGCGACCCGGGCTGGAACACGCCGCAGCTTTGGCCTGTTTCCTTTTCCAGCGCGTTATACAGGGTCATCGTATAGTGCTGGATGCGGCTGATATTGGTGCTGTCGTGCAAACCGTGGATATTCGCCGCCGCGTGCCAGGTCGAACCGCTTGTCAGCTCGTCCCGCTCCAGCAGGACGACATCCGACCATCCTAGTTTGGCAAGGTGATACAGGATCGAACACCCGATCACCCCGCCGCCGATCACTACCACCTGTGCTTCTGTGCGCATCTTTTGTCCCCGATTTTCGGTCTTCTATCAGACCCTCGACCCCTTTCACTTTAGGCACGCCGGGGATCAAAAATGTTCAGAACGCGTCACAAAACTCGTTGTTTTGACCGCGCCGGATATCATCTGCCCGGATTGTTCCGGGCGCGCATCGGATCAGAAACTCAACCTCTGTGCGCGCCCGCGATCCGCCAGCCGTTGATTCAGTTCATCCGCCTCGGGTGCGCCGGATTCCAACGCATAGACAAACGCCTGGGTCAGGTAGAAACACGCAGCGTCAATGTCCTCAGCCTGTTCTCGGCCATTGGCGGCGATTGTGTAGAGACGCACCAGAGCCGGATGATCTTTTCTGGCATGCGCATCCAGCAGCGCGCGGTCCAACTCTTGGCGTTCCATCTAAATCATGCTCGCTCAGCCAGACCGGCCCTTTTCGACCTGGCTGGCAACCCAATGGTGGAAGTTATGTGTCGGCCCATCCATCACCGGCGAAAAGCGACCGCCATCAAATAGCTCACCATGGCGGCCTTTTTGCATGCCTTCGACAACAAAGACGTCTTCTTCGAACACGATCTTCCACTGTTGCGCATTTAATGCGCGCAAACCGTCAAGCTCGGGGGTCTCGCGCTCGCTTTTGGCGTAATACAGCTCGATATGTTCAATTGTGTTTTCGTGATCGACGGCTTCTAGCACGATGGCAAAGGAGTGGTCGCGTTGTACCCCCAGCAACACGTTCGGGTAGATGGCAATATACTCGGCCCCTTCGTCCCATTTGTTGCTGAGACCATCAAAGTCGGGAAGTCGGTTGCCGCCCTGATCGGTCAACTGGCGATATACCAATGTGCCTTGACCGGAGTAATGGCCGCGGTTTTCGATATTGTAGTGATCTTCCAATCGGGAATAGCTGTTCAGGCCCGGATGAACCCAGGGCAGGTGGTAGCTTTCGCAATAGTTTTCCACTGCCAGTTTCCAGTTGCATTTAACTTCAAGCCGAAGCGAAGACCCTTCGCCGCCATGAAAAACGGGCTTTTCGTGCTCTGCCCAGCGTTCCAGCAATTCGCTGTGGGCGTCCTCGAACTCAGGTGCGGTGCCATCGACATTCACAAAGATCACATCGCGCCAAACATATGAACGGATTTGCAGCAGCCCCAGTGTGCTCATGTCGACATCTGCGTGGGTGTTCTGCCCCGGGCCGCCGACATGCGGTGTTGCGCGCAGGTCTCCGTTCAGGGCGTAGCACCAGCTGTGATACGGGCACCGGATCGCGCCCCGGATTTTTTGAGGTTTGTCCACCAGGATCATCCCGCGATGACGGCACGTATTCTGAAAAACCCGGATGGATCCGTCGTGGTCGCGGACAATCAGTAACGGCTGTCCCAGAAAATCGACGGGCTTGGCATCGCCGACCTCAGGAACATCCTTGCCGAACCCGATCCCCGACCAGTTTGCGTAAATTACCGAACGTTTTTCCTCGGCAAAGATGTCTGGATCGATGTAATGTGCGTTCGGCAGGCCGTTGGCCACGTTCACGTCAGACAGGACGGACGAAAGCAGGGTTTGCTGGTTCATCAGGTGCTCCTGAAATGGACTTGAAGGATGGGTTTCTATGCATAAGCAGGGTAGCGACCCGGACCAGGCCGGTTCAATATCAGAAAACTTCATCAACAGATGATCTGAACTAAACCGACTTGTTGGTGACTTCTGCGATAATCCACTGTTTCAAAGCCCGGGCGCTGTCGGACAATTCATTGTCTGGTCGCCCAACCAGATAAAACTGATTAGGTGCGATCAAATGATGTGACCCGATCGCCACCAGTTTCCCCGACGCCAGCATGGGCCGGATAAGCCTTTGCCAGCCAAGTACTATGCCCACACCCTGCCGTGCCAACTGCAGTGCGACGGAATAGCTGTTGACCCTGCTTTCGACGGGCAGGTCGCCCGCATACCCAAGTTGGTGGAACCAGTTTGCCCAGTTTGTCCAAGTGTGATCTTCACTGTCCATATGGATAAGTCTTTGTCTCGCCAAATCTTGCAGCTCGGTGCCGATCAGTTTTTTAGCCAGTTCAGGGCTGGCTACCGGGATCAGATGATCCCGATACAAGGGCGTGTGATTCAGCGAAGAATCCCGATCCCGCCCATAGCGAATGAAGAAATCAATATCCCGCCTGTCGTGAAAGGGTCGATCCTGAGAAACCTGATTGACGCTCAGATCGGGTCTTTCACGCCAGAACCGGATGATCGTCGGAGAAAGCCACAGAGCGGCTACTGCTGTAGTGGACCCGACTGTGACCTTCGCTGCCGACGCGCGTTCGCGGATGGTGGTCAGAGTTTTTGAGATGCGATCAAACGATGACCACAGTGAGTCATACAGTGCTTTCCCTTCGTCGGTCAGATCAACGCCCCGGTGCTTGCGCTGAAAAAGCGGCGTGCCCAGATCGCCCTCAAGCGCTTTTATCTGGTGACTGACGGCCCCCGGTGTAACCGATAACTCGGACGCAGCATTCTTGAAGCTCAGATGCCGCGCGGCGGCTTCAAAAGCAGAGAGGGTTGTCAGCGGCGGCAGGTTGTAATGGCGTCTCGACATTGAGGTGGTTCTGCTGTGTGGCTACGGTTTAGGTTTCTTCACCTGAATATGAGTTGCTTTGGTGCGGAATACCAACAGTGAATTGCGCAAAATGGCGCGCGACGGCGGCGCTTCGGACCAGAACAACGGGACATTAAGCTCAGGACAGGAAAGCAGACCCGGAATTGTGTTCAATGATCTCTTGGACAAGCGGGTTGGGGAACCGGCGTCGCAGAGTGATTGCATAGAAGGTTTCCTTGATGCGAGGATGCGCATTGGCTTCCTTGAGGCGACCGGAAGTCAACTCGTCGGTGACAACGATCGGAGCCACCAGCGCAAGCCCGATGTCTTCGCGTGCCAGAAGCCGCATCATGGCCATATCGTCCACTTCGGCCGCGACCTGGGGGCTGATTGAAAACCGGCTGGCCAGCGCGTCGAATGCCGTGCGCACGCTGCTGTCCGTCGTCGGCAGAATGAAAGGTTGCCCGGCAAGAAGGTCTTGCAAGGGCTGGTCTTGCTGCAAACGGGCGGGCGTTCCCACAATGCTGACGTCCTGTTCCGCAATGCGATGCGTCTCGTAGGGTGTCAGGCTATCGTCAGGAGGGGGACGGTTCATTAAAACCACGTCGAGGTTCAGTGCCTCAAGCCCCTCGAGCAGTTCGGTCGGACTGCCGGATCGCAGGATCACTTCGACGTCCCGACGAGACAATATCGGCCTCAGAAATCCGATCTGAAAGTTGCGGGACAGTGTCGCCAGCGCGCCCACGCGAAGTGCCTTTCGGTTTTGCACAGTGCCGGACAGCGTTGCAACAAGCTCCTGACCGGTCGAGAAAATCGCGTCGGCATGATCCAGTGCAATGCGCCCGGCTTCGGTCAGATGAAGTTGCCGCCCGCGTCGGTCAAACAGAGCATGGCCCAAGCGCTCTTCCAGTTGCTTGATCTGAACCGACAGCGCGGATTGCGACAGGTTCAGACGCTGCGCCGTGCGCGTCAGGTTTCCATCATGCGCAACGGCCCAGAAATATCTGAGGTGGTGATAGTTCAACGGCATATCGTTCTAATTAATAGAAGGAAAGAGTAAGAACAATGAATTTTTATTACTTCGATTTTCGCCATATCTGCCCGGTTACGCAGATGCCGTGAAACTGAAGGATATCAACCGTGATTTACTTGTTCCTACCTCTTCTTGGTCCACTGATGCTTGTTTTGGCGGCGTGTCTGGCCGCGCGATATCCCGGGATCCGCCCCGGCAAAGTGCTGATGTGGACGGAAGCGGCGGCGCTTTCCGCTCTTGTGGTTGCCGTAGTGTCGACCATCGTTCTGATCGTCCACGGACCGGGTACATCTTCCCTGATCGGGTTTTTCGGCATTGGCTTTTCGGTACGGCTGGATGCCGTGAGCGCGGTGATGCTGACCCTTGTCAGCTTTATCGGTTGGATCGTGCTACGCTTTTCCCGAACCTATATGGATGGCGAAGCTGGTCAGGGCATGTTCACCGGATGGATGTCGGCAACTTTGGCCGCTGTTTTGCTGCTCACCATCTCGGGCAACCTCATTCAGCTTTTTGTAGCCTGGACGTTTGCCAGCATATCCCTGAACCGGTTGCTTCTGTATTATCCCGAACGTGCCACTGCCCTCCGCGCTGCACGAAAGAAAGCCGTTGTCGCGCGGCTGAGCGAGGGTGCTCTTGCGGGCGCGCTGGTTCTGCTGATTGCAGTCTACGGAACGACGGATATCGAAACTGTCTTTGCCTCGGCCACCGCAAACTGGCCGACCATGATTGCGGCGTTTCTGATCGCAGTTTCGGCTGTGCTGGCATCGGCGCAATTCCCGCTGCATGGGTGGCTGACCGAAGTGATGGAGGCCCCAACGCCCGTATCTGCCCTGCTGCATGCGGGCGTCATCAATGCGGGCGGGTTTCTGTTGATCCGGTTTGCGGATGTGATGCTGCTTGCGCCGGGCGTTCTGGCGTTTCTTGTTATGCTTGGAGGGTTCACGGCGCTCTTCGGAGGTCTGGTGATGTTAACTCAGCCGGCCGTGAAAACGTCTCTGGCGTGGTCCACAATTGCGCAGATGGGCTTTATGGTCATGCAATGCGGGTTGGCCCTGTTCCCGCTGGCCCTTCTGCATATCGTGGCACACTCGCTTTACAAGGCGCACGCGTTTCTGAGTGCGGGTGAAGCTGTGCGCAACGTTGCGGCGATCCGGCGGCCCGGCCCAATCGCGGTGCCAAGCGCTCGCAACGTTTTGCTGGCGTTTGCTGTTTCGATCGGAATCTACGGCCTTGTCGGAACCCTTGTCGGCTTTGATGGGAAATCGGTACAGGCGATTGCTTTAGGAGTGATCCTGATCTTTGGTGTTGCTTATTTACTGGCGCAGGGATTTGCCGACGCCGCTCCACGCGCTTTGATGCGACGCACAGTGGTTTATGCGCTAGCGACGTCAGTCAGCTATTTCGCCCTTCAGGTCGTGGCCCAGACGCTCACGGTCGGGGCGTTGCCACCCACACCGGCGCCGGGCCCGCTTGAATGGGCGCTTATCGTTCTGGCGCTTGTCAGTTTTGGGTGTGTTGCCCTCGCGCAGGCGACGTTCCCGCTGTGGGCGTCTCACCCGGCGGCGGTCGGTCTTCGGGTTCACCTGACAAACGGCCTGTATGCCAACGCCATTTTCGACAGGTTTCTGGACGGTTGGTCCAGGCGGTCGACTGTCTGAAAGGACCATATCCCATGTATGCAAAACTCGAATCCTACCCCGCGCCGCTGCTGGAACTTGTTGCCGAGGCCAACTCCGCCGCAAAGGCCATTCCTCCGCTTTTCCCGCTATCCGCCAATGTTGCTGTGAACCCGTTTCTGGGTCAGACCGGCGAGCCATTGGCAGTCACCGCCGCGCGCTTGGCCCGAACCGGAGGCGTTCGGATCACACCGCCGTGTGCATATTGGAAGCCCAGAATTGAATCCGGTGAAATCTCGCAATCCGATCTTATGGGTGCTTTGTCAGCGGTGGAGGGGCCGTTTGGCCGACCTGAATTGTCAGATGTTTTGGCTGCATTGGAGGGTGAAACACCTTGGCCTGATGCTTTGCCTACAGTAGCGGAACTTGCGGCGGACGTTTCAGGCATAGACTGGCTCGGTCTGATCGAAGACCGTATTGGCACGTGGGCCGCCAGCCATTTCGATCAGGGGCAGGCGCTGTGGCAGCAAGCTGGCACAGGCGGCGCATTCCGGTCGTGGCGCGAGTTTGCATCGCGCGACCTGACGCCCGAGATACATGGCCTGAATGGTTTCTGTGCCTTTGTGAGCGAAACCAACAGGTCCCATTGGCGCGCATTGGGGCGGGCCTCGGAACGCCTGGGCATTGATCCTGGTGCTGCGACAACGGCTTTCCACCGCTGGTTGGTGACATTGGGAGGCTGGGCGCAGTATGGGCGCTATCTTCTGTGGCAGGCGGAACTAGACAGCCTACAAGACAGCACGGTGACCGAACTTTTGGCCATTCGCATGGTGTTTGATGAGGCGTTGTTCGAGGCCTACGAAAATCAAATCGTGGATCGCTGGGCTGAGGTGATTGTCGAACATCAATCCCCGGTTACAGCGTCTATGCAGCATGTCATTGATGCGGTGTTACAAAGTGCGGCGGAACGCTCGCAACAGCGGATATTGGGGGGCAAACTGCATAAGGGGAAGTCTCGCGTTCCGCAGGGCCAAGCCGATATTCAGGCCGCGTTTTGCATCGACGTGCGGTCCGAAGTGTTTCGGCGCGCATTGGAAGCTCAGGATGTGGGCATACAGACCCTTGGCTTTGCAGGGTTCTTTGGCTTGGCGAGCGCACATAATGCGGCAGGTTCGGATGTTGTGGAGCGGCGAGGACCGGTTCTCTTGCAAACAGGTGTGACATCTCGGGTCAATGAACCCGAGGAGGTGGACCTAAGCCGGCGCTACGGGGCCCGGGCCAAGCGCGCCTGGGGCAGATTCAAGTTGGCGGCTGTGTCTTCCTTTGCCTTTGTCGAGGCGACTGGTCCTTTGTACGCCGCGAAACTGATGCGGGATGCACTGGGTGTGAAAGGCAAGGCATCGGCTGACCCCGCACCAAGCCTGACGGGTTCGGTTGATCTGAAAACGCATACTGAAACGGCTAAGTCGGTGCTGACGGCCATGTCTCTTACGGACAACTTCGCGCGGATCGTATTGCTGGCTGGTCATGGGGCCGATGTGACCAACAACCCCCATGAAAGCGCGCTGCAATGTGGTGCTTGTGGCGGCTACGCGGGTGACGTAAACGCCCGGCTTTTGGCTGGTCTGTTGAACGACGATGAAATCCGGCGGGAGTTGCGCATTGAAGGAATCGACATCCCCTCGGACACAGTTTTCGTTCCGGCTTTGCATCACACAACAACGGACGAGGTGACGGTTTTCGATCAGGATGTGTCCGGGCACATCCGTGAGGAGGGGCTTGCGCAGTTGAAAGTGTGGTTGGCCGCTGCCGGAAAGCTCGCCCGATCGGAACGTGTAAAGCGCTTGCCGCGCGCGGCCCAAGAGTCAACAGTCTATCGGCGTGCAAGGGATTGGGCCGAAACCCGTCCCGAATGGGGCTTGGCCGGATGCCGCGCGTTCGTCGCCGCACCACGCAACCGTACGGACGGATCCGACCTTTCTGGGCAGGCGTTTCTGCACAGCTATGACTGGCGGCAGGATGATGGGTTTGGCACTCTGGAACTGATCATGACTGCCCCCGTGGTCGTCGCGAGTTGGATCAGCCTTCAATATTATGGCTCGACCGTTGCGCCTTCGTTGTTCGGCGGGGGCAACAAACTGTTGCACAATGTTGTTGGTGGCATCGGTGTTCTGGAAGGCAACAACGGTGCGCCGCGTCCCGGCTTGCCATGGCAGTCCGTGCATGACGGCATCTCCTTCCAGCACGATCCCTTGCGTCTGTCGGTGATCATCGAAGCCCCGCGGCAGGCCATGTCTGACATATTGAGACGACATCCGGATGTACGTGATCTGTTCGACAACGGCTGGCTTCATCTGATTGCCATGAACGATCAGGGCAAACTGGCCTGGCGCTATCGGGGCAACCTGAATTGGGAGCGGTTCGGCGACGAAACAGCTGACCTGCAAGCAATCGCGGCTGAATAGCTCGTCTTGCGCGGGGCGGAGATGGATCAATGCAATCTCTCTCTGCCCCGACGCACCCCAGATGATCTTGCTGATGGATCAATGTGAAAACATGCACTAACAATCGTTTCAAACCCGAGGGCTTTGCTGCATGTGTAAACGTGCTGAAATCCAAGCAAACGGGCGCTCTTTTGTCGTTTTGCATGTATCCCGACCGACGTCGGGCAGAACAAGGATATTTTGGCATGATCGAAAACCGGTATGACGCAGCGAAGGCCGCAGAATGGCGTGCGGCGGCGGGTGACGACCCGGCCGATCAGGAATTGGCCGAGCGGGTTTATACGTCGCGCCTCATTGGCCAAAACCCCGATCTGTTGATGCATGGCGGCGGCAATACCTCGGTCAAACTGGAACGCTCTGATCTCTTTGGGCAAATGCAACGGGTCTTGCATGTCAAGGGCTCGGGATGGGATCTGGATACGATTGAGGCACCGGGGCTGCCGGGTGTTTGGCTCGATCCCTTGTTGAAGGCACGGGTCCTCGACACGTTGTCCGACGAGGATATGGTCGATTACCAGCGCTCGAACCTGCTGAGTTCGGCATCGCCGAACCCGTCGGTTGAAACGCTGCTACATGCGTTCCTGCCGCACAAATACGTGGATCATACCCATGCCACACCCTTTCTGATCCTGGCTGATTTGCCCAACGCCGCCGAGGTCTGCCGCGAAATCTTCGGTGAACGTCTTGGGATTGTGCCTTACATCATGCCCGGGTTCGATCTGGCTAAGGCGGCGGCGGATGTCTACGATGCAAATCCGGATGTCGAAGGCCTGTTGCTGCTGCAGCACGGTCATTTCGCGTTTGGTGACACAGCCCGGGAAAGCTACGACAAGATTGTCAGCCACACGAACGAGGTTGCCGCTTATCTGGGCCTGACCCAACCCACTCCGATCGGAGGTCGCCGTGCTGCAGAAGGGCTTGGGGTATTGCCTGTCCTGCGTGGCGTGATTGCCGAGGTGAACGCGGATCGTGACGGCGCGATGCCTGTTTTTGATCTTCGCAATGGTGATCACACCCATGCCTTCATGGCGCGGTCGGATTTGGATGCGTTGGCAACACGCGGGATGGCGTCGCCCGATCACGTTATCCGCACCAAGGGCCGTCCGCTTGTGCTGCGTCGCTCGGATCTGGTCAGCCGCGCGTCCATCAAGGCCAAGGTTGAAGCTTTCGCTGATGATTACCGAGCGTATTTCCAACGTCAGGCCCCGCATGCCAAAGAGCCTAAAACGTTGCTGAGGCCCGACCCGAAACACGCCTGGATCGAAGGGATTGGAATTGTTGGCATGGGCGGCAACGCCAAAGCGGCCGCCGCCGCCGCCGATCTGGCCGAACAGAACATCCGCGTGCGCGCGGTTGGTGAGGACGCGGGCGGCTTTTACCCGATCAGCGAAAAGGACATGTTCGACTGCGAATACTGGTCGCTGGAACAGGCAAAACTTGGAAAAGGTTCACCGCCGTCGTTTCAGGGCAAGGTTGTCATGGTCACCGGCGGCGCAGGCGCCATCGGCCTGGCCACGGCACAAGCGTTTGCAGCCGGGGGTGCAAACGTGCTGCTGGTAGACATGAATCAAGACGCGCTGAACAAGGCGCAGGACAGTTTGGGCCGGTGGCATGCAACACATGCCGATGACATCACCTCTGAGGGTGCGGCTGATCGGGCGATGAACGCGGCTATCCTTGCGTTTGGCGGGCTGGACATACTGATCTCGAACGCGGGCGCGGCCACCAGCGGTGCGTTGCTGGATTTGGACGACGCTGCCTTTCGGCAGGCGTTCGAGTTAAATTTTTTCGCTCACAAGAGTTTTGCCTCTGCTGCCGCTCGATTGATGCAAGCGCAGGGGCGTGGCGGGCAGATTCTGTTCAATATCTCGAAACAGGCGGTGAACCCGGGCAAGAATTTTGGGGCCTACGGGACGCCCAAGGCGGCGACCATGTTCCTGATGCGGCAATTGACGCTAGAGCTTGCGGGCTCAGGCATCCGAGTTAATGGCATGAACGCCGACCGTATCCGGTCCGGCCTGTTGACTGACGACTTTATCAAGGAACGTGCCGCTGCGCGTGGGGTCAGCACGGATACCTATATGGGCGGCAACCTTCTGGGTCGCGAGGTCGAGGCGCGCCATGTCGCTGACGGTTTTGTCAATCTGGCACGCATGGAACGGACGACGGGTCATGTGGTGACAGTCGATGGAGGCAATACCGAGGCTGAGTTGCGATGATATACGCAGACCCGTTTTGGTCGCGCGCAACTCCTTTAAAGGCAAACTATGCCACTCAAATGTGTACGAAGTTGCAATACCGGGTTCTTGACCGGCACTGATCCGATCGCCCTATTGGCGTCAGGACACCTGTGTTGCTAACGTGAAGATGACTCAGTGAAAAAGGGAAGGCCCGAGATGGAGCGTGTGAATTTCACTCAGATGAAAGACGGCACTAAGGAAGAATATGAATTCCTGAACACGCATGAAATTGAGTATACGAAAGGCACTGCGGATCGGCTTTTGCATGCGTTGGAACATCTCGATGAAAGCCTTTCGGGCTACCAGATCACGCGGCTTGGCCATTCGGTGCAATCCGCGACCCGAGCGTGGCGCGACGGCGCAGATATCGACTGGGTTGTGTCCGCACTGTTGCACGACATTGGTGACATCTTCGCGCCCTATAACCACGATGAATATGCAGCCACCATCCTGAAACCGTTCGTTCGAGAGCAATGCCGCTGGTGTGTGGAAACACATGGCGACTTCCAGATGCTCTATTACGGTCATCACCTGGAGGGTTTCGACCAGAACAAACGCGAGCGTCATCGTGGTCATAAATATTTCGACGATTGCGCCGAGTTTTGCGAACGGTGGGACCAGGCCAGTTTCGACCCCGATTATGACACGTTGCCCTTGTCTTTCTTCGCGCCCATGGTCCACGAAGTTTTTGCCCGCAAGCCATATGATCCGTCGGTAACACAGGCCCCCGACCAGCCTCTTGTCGTGTCGGAGGTAGCGCGTGCGAGGCTCTGAGGGTTGCCATATTCGAACACATCAATGGGTTCTAAAATCCACGACGCGGGCATTCACCTTTCGGTTGGAAAAGACCCTTGCCTGCGAAAGAATGGCTGCCAAAGAGAGCGACAGGAGCGGCCTCAAAGCTCGATAGGTCCAATTCGCTCCCTGTACGCGCTTTGAAACCCGCAAAGACGTTGCAAAGGCATCCGGAAGCCATTCAGTATGTGGTCAAAGACCTGTGGAAATTGCCAATAACTCGTTGATCCGGGGACTGAAAGTTCGATTTTGCTCGAATTGAGTGATCGCAACGAGAGTTCGAAGCGACGGGTCTGTAGGTGGGAGATTATCCGATTTATTGGGGCGTCGTATCTCTCGGAACTATTGGTTTGCTGCGAAGTTCAACCATTTAAAAGGAGAGTTCTGCATCAAGATGCACGCCAGGTATCCGCGCGCTCAAGTGCTTGCGTCGCAGAGAGCGTGTTTTGAACGAAACGTGCGCTCGGTCAACATTTGGGCCTTTTGTGCCCGCGCAACTGCGATAGCCTGGTCAAAAGCGGCAATCGCTGACTCGGAATCGCCCCGTGCTGCTCTGATTTTTCCTTTGATACGGAGCAACTCAGCCTCAGCCCAATGTTCTCCTGTGATATCCTGTTCTCGCAACGCACGATCCACTGCTTGGTGGGCTGCGTCAGGATCACCGGCCCTGAGCAGGGCTTTCGCCTGTTCGGCCAAATAGAGCGTTACCCAGAGCCAGCACCCTTTTGCGCGGTACTCTTCCAGGGCCTTGTCCAACTGATGGGCCGCGCCAGGCATATCCGTCATACAAGCCAGGACAGCGTCATGAATAGAAACAAAGTCCTTCCATAATTCCATGTCGTGTTCATCCGATACCTGACGCATTTCCTCATTGATCTCGGTCGCGCTTTCTATGTCGCCATTCCAGATCGACAGAGTGACTGCGTGCAGACCCGCATAACAAATGGTGTTCGCATGTTTGAGCTCGCGAGCGCGGGCAAGGGCCTTGTCGCAGGTCTGTTGCGCCGTATCTGCGTCGCCGCACATCCATTGCGCAAGGAGCATGTAACACCAGATTTGAACACCCGGATCCTGTGCGAACTTGGTCGAAAAATCCACGATCTCGGCCGACTGATAAAGCTCGTATGCGGTTTCAAGATCCTGAAGAGCTTCGGCAGAGAAGCCTTTGGCGATCAGGGTCGCGGCCCGCATCCGGCGCGAGATCAGCTTTGGAATCGGGTCAGGTTCATTCGCCATGTCATCGACAAGTCTTGAAACCAGATTGAACGCTTTGTTCAGATCGTTGCCGATGTAAGGTGCGATCCAGGTCCCATAGTAGATTGCGACCTTGAGTTCGGGATCCGTGGTCGCCTCAATCCGTTCCAACGCTCGTGAGAATGACTCGCTGGCTTCCGCTGATGCATAGCCGTCCTTGGCGATATGCACTTGGGCGAGTTGTACCAGAAGCGCCAACTCTCGTTCGCGCCATACCGGTTTGTCCAGCAAATCCGCAACCAGCGAAAGGGCATTTCTCAGATGATTGCTTGCTTCAACATAAGCCGGTCGGGCCTGAGCTTTTCTGGCGGCCTCGCCCCACAAGGTAACGGCCTTTTCCATCAACCCGGCCTCAGTCGCATGATATGCAACCAACTCCGGAGGCGCGGTCGGGTCGGCCTCGAACAGTTCAGTCAGTCTGTGGTGGATTTCGAGCCGTCGACGTTTCAGCAGGCTTTCATAGGCGACATCCCGAACCAAGGCGTGCTTAAAGACATATGTTGCGTCCGGAGGTATCCCCCGTCGAAACACCAGCTCGCTGCGCTCAAGCTGTTCCAGTGCATCGTTGAGCGTCAAATCATCAACCCGAGCGATCTTTGCCAATGACACACAGTCGAAACTTCTCCCGATGCAAGCGGCCATCTGCGCAATTTCCTTCACTGGTTGAAGGCGGTCAATTCGGGCCATGAGGGAGTCATGCAAGGTCGCCGGGATGGTCACCCGATCAATGGGGCCGGCCAGCTGAAAGCAGTCTTCGGTTTCAATCAGGTCGCCCGATTCCAATATGGTTTTTGTCAACTCCTCTACAAACAGTGGCACGCCGTCGGTTCGGTGGACGATTTCCTTGATCAATTCGTCGGGAAGCGATTTCCCGCCCGATATCTTGGTGAGAATGGCTTGGATCTGCTCTGATCCCAACCGGTTCAACGTAAGCTTGGATACGATTGGATGACCTCCAAACGCGTGCTGGAATGTCGGCCTTCCTGTAATCAGGATCATGACCCGTTCGGTCGCAATCCGATCCAGACACGCCTCGAGCATCGCGAGTGTCGAGGCATCGCACCAATGTGCGTCTTCCACGACAAGAAGAACCGGTTTTTCTCGTGAAAGCGCCTGCAATTCTGCCGATGTTTCTTCCATGATCCTGACCCGAAGCTGCTGTGGTGTCAGATCGGGTTTTTCGGCAGTTGGTCTCGGTTCAATCTGAAGAAGCTCAGCAATGATCGCTGGATCAGCGGCGCGAAGTTGCTGGCGAAGCTTCGCGGTCCTTTGGTCTGTCGTGTCGGTTTCCAGGTCTTTCATGGCGTGTAACAGTTGCTGGATGACCGGGTAGAAACTCGAATCCGTATGGTAGGGCGAGCAGTGATAATTCATCCGGAAGTGATCCTGCGCCGCGGTTGCGTCAATAACGGCACGTGTCAGTCTGGACTTGCCGATGCCCGCTTCACCGATCAGCACTGCGACTTGACCTTCTCCGGAAATTGCGCGTTGCCAGCGCTCCATGATTAGTCCCAGTTCGTGACTGCGACCTACCATAGGTAGGACAGGATTGAGGTCCTCAGTCTCGAACCGGCTCTCTAGACTGCGCTCGCTTCCGACCCTCCACGCTGGCACCGGCGTATCCAAACCCTTAATGTTAAAGCGACCCAACTCTTCCAGTTCGAACGTGTCTTTGATCAGCAGCTTCGTCGCTTCCGGAACCAGAACCTGTCCCGGTTCTGCCAATGCCTGAAGACGCGCGGCAAGGTTTGGCGTATCTCCAACAACGGTTTCTTCCCGTGACGCCCCTTCACCGATGAGGTCACCAACAACCACCATGCCCGTCGCCACTCCGGCCCGCACAGACAGGGTCTGCCCATCTGGCGATTGCATTTCGCTGATCGACGTCGCAATTTCCAACGCTGATCGCACAGCACGTTCGGCGTCGTCTTCATGCGCCACAGGCCAGCCAAAATAGCACAGGACGCCGTCACCCATGTATTTCGCCACATTTCCTTCATAGCGAGTGACGATGCCCGCCACGGTATTTTGATAGCGCTTGATCATCTCGCCCATGTCTTCAGGATCCAGCCGTGCCGAGAGTGCCGTCGAGCCGGCAAGATCGACGAACAACGTCGTCAGATGGCGACGCTCGGCTTCGCGTTTGATCTCGGGCACACTTGGTTTGTCGGACTTGGCTTGATCGGGTTCATTGGCCTCAATAGCTGTACGGAGCCGTTTACGCGCACCCATTGAGAGGCCGATCTCACGCAAATCCTCATCCGTCAGGTCAAAAAGGACATCAAGATCGATCTCATTTTCAACCAAAACCGGTTCCAGTTTAAGGAGCCTATTTCGTGTCAGCCATTCGGCGAGATCGGACATGAGTTTCGTGGCCCTTTGCGATCGTGCTGTATTTGTAGTGTTTCCGATAAGCACGAATTGGGCAACGAGTATTCCCCAGAGGTTGAAATGTCCGAATTGATGACACCTGAAGGAAATCACCGGCTGGTGGACATGTAAGTGGTATGCCAACTAGGCTGTTTCGGAATTTGCAGATCGGAAAGATGGAATGCGATTGGATATAAAATTGTTCGAGAAAATGACCGAGACTTATACTACGGCATGGAACTCAGGCAACCCCGAGGCCGTGGCTGATCACTATGCTCCTGATAAGGGTATCACGATCAATCGCGGAGAGAACCAATTCGGACGCGATGCTATGATCGCCATGGCTGGTGGGTTCATGGCCTCTTTCCCCGACTTGAAACTGACAAGGGACTTTGTGCGACTTGCCGGGGGCCATGCGATCTTTGGTTGGACGCTTGAAGGGCATCACGCGGATACCGGTAATCTCGTGAAGGCCAGCGGCTGGGAAGAATGGGAACTGGACGAAAAATGTCGCATCACCAATTCACTGGGTTGGTTCGATGCCGTGGATTACGAACGACAGGTCGCTGGACAAGTACCCTGACGGGGGCCAAAATTGCCCAATGCACGGAACTTATGGACCGCGCATCACAACCGGCTGCTCCGGGCGTCGGTTGTTTCAGGCACCATGCCCGGGTCAGTGCTGAAACACTCCTTCCTCTGCGCTCGCCAGGAGCGTTCGAATATCGTTTGACCAAAGGCAGAGCGTGTAGATCGCGGCGGCCGTCCATCGTTGAAGGTCATCTCATGAATGCAGCTCTTCTGGACCGGATCACGTCGGGCCATGGTTCCGTAGCCTCTGCTTTGGACATCTTGAGAGAAACCCCGGCTGATCCACGGTCACCAGTGATATCCTCAACCAATTTTATCCAAGCACTTTCAGAAAAAACCGTTCGAGCGAAGCGGTCCCATGAAGTTCAACGCATTATCGCCGTCAGCGCCACCGCCGTTGGCGGCAGCAGAGTCGTCCCGACTCCGGAGATTATGAAGATCATGGTGATAGGTAACTTTACAGTGTCGTGTCGCGACTTGGAGAAAAGGGAATTCGTCTTGGCTCAAAGCGGTCTGGATACATTTGTCATGCGCCACGTGCTGTTGATTGACGAAAAAGCAAGAAACCACCTGTCAGGTCTGTAGACGTAGTGTGGTTAAAAGGATGCTGTATGCAACCGCACGTTGCCAGCTGTTCGGCCGCAGTCAGACAAATATCGGATGTTCCTGATTTCTGAGGGAGAAAAAGGAAACGGGCCGTCCAAATCCTGTCAAACCAACAATTCTGGTGCAAGGAACCAAGACCAGACATCCTATTATGGCAAGCCGCCACGCCGTATCGTCAGGGGTTGGGTGGCGGCGGTCACCACGGCTATGTCCTGGAAATTTGTCCTTGACCTTACTACTCAATTGAGTTGTGTGGTGCACGATTTTAAGACACGGAGACGGGCCCAAAAACCCGTTGCGTCCAGGAGAGATAAATTGCTCGATACCTTGGAAAAGAATTTTTCGCAGGCACAAACAAGCTTCGCCGAAGGTCGCTATCTCGACGCTCAAAGAAAATTACGACATGTGGAAGCAAATCTTTTGGCAGAATGCAATGTTGAGCGTGTTGGAGACGATGATAGACCGGACCAAGAAATTACCGCTTCGGTTGTGATATTGAGCCACAAAGACAATGAACGGATAGGTGAAGCCCTGGAAAGGGTGTCAAACCAATTTCGCGATGACCTAGAACTAATTCTTGTCAGCAATGGCAACGATAATCTCAAAGCCCGTGCTCAACGGTTTTTTGGTGCTTTTCAAAACATAGATACACCGTTTGTTGTTGGCTGTAGTATGGGCCGTAACATCGGTGCACGAATTGCCCGTGGCAAGTGGTTGATATTTCTGGACGATGACGGGCTCGTCGAAGAAGGTTGTATTGAAAACCTGCTTTGTTGTGCCCGTGAAACAGGCGCGCCTATGGTTCGGGGCAGAATCAGGCCGCTAACGCTGGATTTGGACTCGGCACCCAGCAACTACGATCTGGGAGATTTTCGCAGCCTCTCGTTTTTGAACGGTGAGGGCGTATCTTGCGTGCTCCGAGCAGATTTCTTGCGGCACGATGGATTTGATCCCGTTCTAGCCGGTCACGAAGGTGTCGAGCTCTGCGCCCGGATGTGGCGATTTTATGGTCCACGGGGGTTTGTGTACGAGCCGAACGCGGTACTTTTGCACGACTACTCAAAAGGCGAAGCGCATCTAGAAGAAAAGAAACAAAGATACGCGGCCTTGAAACGCTATGTGGAGACGGTAACCCCGGACTGTTTCGGTCTTCACGGCATGCTACGCAAGCAGGGTCACCTTCCCGAGGCGACTGCGGCCGGCGCTGCAATAGACAACAAACTTGCGGCGGCTACTTCCGACGGGAAGTCTCGCAAAATCACGGTTGTCACCACGGTCAGGAATGGTGAGCGTTGGTTGGATGATTATGCACTATCATGGACAACCCAAGACTATTCCAACTACGAAGTTGTCATCGTTGATGATGGGTCCACCGATGAAACACTTGCGAAAATTCGTGAGTTGGCAAATGATGACAACCGCTTTGTCGTTGTAGACGGCGGCGGAAAAGGACGGTCTGCTGCGCTAAATACAGCGTTTCATGCAGGCACGGGCGACATTTTTGTCGTTGCCGATTTCGATGATATTAGTGCTCCGGACAGGCTGAGTCTGACATTGAAGTATTTTGATGCCTTTCCGGATGCTGACGTGGTCTCGTTCTCTACATTTGGTGAGGATTGCCTAAATAACATAGGTTCCAGACCGAGAGACAAGAACTTTTACGATCTGAGAACACGATTGCTGGCAGGCATGGCAGGCCGTTTTCCGAGTTACGCGTTTCGGCGTAGGTTTTTTCTCGAGCCATTTGATGAGAGTTTGGCAGCCGGCGTTGACTTCGATTGGGTCAGTCGGAACATGGCAGCAAATAGTGCTTCGAAGGGCCACGTTCTGCCAATTCCTGTCGTTTACTATCGCAAACACGAGGGCTCGATAACCTCTCAAAGAGAGGGCATTCAAACGGCAACCAGAGCATTTGTGATCGAGAAAAACTTCAGTCATCTCGTTGGAGAGTTGTCGCAGACCGATATGAAGTTTATTGAGGCTATTTCGTCGAACTATCGTGGATTTCGGGAGGACGAGTTGTTAGCATACAGCAATTGGGCCAATACCCTGATTGAACGTAATAAAGCCGCCGGAATCTACGACCCTGTGGCATTGGCGTATGCACTACAGAATTTTTTAGGCACCGCGGATGTTTCAGAAGAGACAAGACTGGTTTCAACACCTCAACTCGCCTACCAATTTGGCGAGGTGGTGTCAAATTCTATTCAGCATTTCGAGGAAACGAACGATGTGCGCCGTGCCAGAGCGATGCTCCGAAGCTTCAAGAAGGGCGCTAAAGGACTCTCTGGCAAAAGAAAAAAGTACATGCTTTGGTCTTTGAAGCGAAAAATTAAAAAAACAATTGGGTGATGAGCGAAGAGTTAAATCGATCGGAGCAGACGCAGATATGAAGCCCACCGTTCTATTAACCGGAGGTGCGGGCTATATCGGCTCTCACACATACGCCGCTCTGGTAGAGGCGGGCTATGGAGTTGTTATTGTCGACAACTTTTCGAATGCGCTTGCGGACGTGCCCCAGCGATTGGAGAAACTGACAGGCGGGCAAGTTACGTTCTTTGCAGACGACCTTTTAGATCGAGCCGCAATACGTCGAATTTTCAAGACGCACACAATAGATGCTGTCATACACTTTGCTGCGAAGAAGTCGGTTGCCGAGTCGACCCGAATGCCAGTCGAATATTACGACAATAACGTTTCTGGATTGATCTCTCTGCTAAATGAAATGCGAACTGCGGGGGTCTTCAACCTCGTTTTTTCCTCATCGGCAACGGTTTATGGCATTCCCGACATCTTGCCAGTCAAGGAAAGCGCGCCGCTTAGTTCCACTAACCCTTATGGTTTTACGAAGCTGGTCAGTGAAGAACTGCTTGCAGATCTACAGAAATTCGACCCTAGGTGGAAAATTGGCGTTTTGCGGTACTTTAATCCTGTAGGTGCTCATGACTCGGCGTTAATCGGAGAATCGACGAAAGGCACACCGGATAATCTGATGCCTTACATAGCAAGGGTTGCCACGGGTGATCTGCCCCATCTCCGCGTCTTCGGAACAGATTATGATACGCCCGACGGAACTGGAGTGCGAGACTACATTCATGTGATGGACTTGGCTGAGGGGCACGTGCTTTCACTTGCGGAACTTCTGGAGGGTACTGGAAGTCATATAGCCAACCTTGGCACCGGACGAGGATATTCGGTTCTTGAAATGCATGAAGCGTACCAAAAGGCATGTCGGCGAGAGCTACCTTACAGGTTAATGCCTCGCCGTCCGGGGGATGTGGATTCTGTTGTTGCCGACCCCACTCATGCAAATCAACTTCTGGGTTTCAAGGCTTCGCGAGGGCTTGATGATATGTGCAAGACGAGTTGGAATTGGATGTTGCAGCAAAGAGGTTGAGTGTTTTCAACCTATTTGACTGAAAATCGGTTGGCATTTCCGGTGAAGCCAGAAAAGCAAACGGTTCTAAAACTTCGAATAGCTTTGTTTTGAGTTGGTTTCACACTGTTTGGTCTTCAACGAGCCATGTCAGAAGACTTCGACCCACGCCTGCCCGTAAGCTCATCCAGTCCTCTCACCCGACAATGTTCGATCCACGACAGTTGCCAACGTCTCGCGCGTGTAGTCATTCACGGTGGACTACATTCGGAACTGCTGGCCGCTGTCGTGGTCGTCAGACACGAAGTCTGACGAATAACTCCTCTGTGGCCTGATTTCTGGGGGCTGCGTCAAAGTTCTTAAGCGTAATAAAGGAGGCCAGAACCGAAGCCGTAGGTTTCAATTGTTTCTGACTTGAGAATTCAATAATCATCCGAGGCGATTTATCCTCTATTTTTTATATGTTTACGCCATTAAGTGACCCATTTCACATAGTACAAATGAAACACGTCACACCGCTTTGCGAAATTTCTTTGAAACAAATAACGGTCAGTTTTTGCCTATTCCAAACGCAAATGGGTAAGAACGATGACTATTCCATTTAGATCTTCCGACGTTTCCAATGCGCCTATTGTTGCATTGCATTCTTCTGCATCCAGTGGCGGACAATGGGCCCAGCTGATCGCAGATCTCGAGGGGCGTTTTGATGTTCACGCCATTGACCTTCCCGGTTACGGGCGCACGCCTTTGGTTGGTGACACTTCGCAGACAGGAACGGCCATTTCGGCAGTGCCGGTTATTCGGGAAATTGAAGCGCTGGGGCAGGCTGTGCACTTGGTGGGCCACTCGAACGGTGGCGGGATTGCGATCAAGGTTGCCTTGATGCGCCCTGACCTTGTCAAAAGCCTGACAGTTTATGAACCTGCGTCCTTCCATTTCCTCGCGCAGGAAAACCCGATGTTCAAGCAAATCCAAACCTTGTCCGATGTGGTGGCTGCGGCGGTCGAAAAAGGTGATCCGTTTACAGGCCTGAAGCGCTTTCTGGACTTCTGGAACGAAGAAGGATTTTGGGACGCGCTTCCAACAGCAGCCAAGCATCGGTTTGCGGGCATGCTTGCCTCCGTGAAGGCCGATTTCGCCAACGGGTTGGCGGAAGACTGGGAACTGAAGGATTTGTCCGGGCTCGATATCCCGTCGCTGGTGATGACAGGGCTGGAATCGCCGGAAATCACGCAGCACGTATCAGGGGCGATCGCCCAAGCGCTGCCCAACGCACGGATCGCGCTGCTTCCCGAGCTAGGGCATATGGCACCGATTTCGCAACCTGAATGGGTCAACTCGAGAATCTTCGAGCATGTGGCCAGCGTTGAACGGTCCGCCGCCAATGTCAGCTGGCCTGATCAGGAAGCCGCGTAACCTGTCGAAATTCGATGAAACCGCCGGGTGTGAGGCCGGTACAACTCCAAGAGGTTAAAGACTATGGGACTCCAAAAAAACATCGACACAACGACCGACTTTGCAGCCATCAAGGCCAAGCAGAATGCCGCCTGGGGATCCGGGGATTACGGCAAGGTCGGGGTGACTCTGCAAATTACAGGGGAAGAACTGGCCGAAGCCATGGATATGGTGCCAAATGCCAAAGTTCTTGATGTCGCTGCCGGAAACGGCAATGCCACCCTGGCGTTCGCCAGACGTTTTTGCGATGTCACCTCGACCGATTTTGTCGAGGCTCTGCTGGATGCCAGCGGAAGACGCGCAAAGGCCGAAGGTCTGTTCGTCACCTACAAGGTCGCCGATGCCGAGAACCTACCGTTCCCGGATCAGTCCTTTGACGCAGTCGTCTCGACCTTCGGGGTGATGTTTACACCAAACCAGCAGCAATCGGCCACTGAACTGCAGCGCATGGTCAAAACCGGTGGCAAGATCGGAATGGCGAACTGGACGCCAGAGAGTTTCATTGGGCTGCTGTTCAAAGCCATCGGCAAGCACGTGCCGCCGCCTGCAGGTGTGAATTCGCCTGCTATGTGGGGCAACCGCGATTGGATTGATGAAACCTTTGGCGCACAGTGTGACGTTGTTTCGTTCCAGCGAAAAAATTTCATGTTCCGCTACCGGTCAGCCGAGCACTTTCTGGAATACTTCCGGACCTTCTATGGCCCCATGCAAAAGGCCTTTGGTGCTCTGGACGCGGACGGGCAGGCGGCCTTGAAGGCCGATATCATTGCGCTGATCGACAAGTTCGACATCTCGACCAATGACGCGCTGTGTATCGCGTCCGAATATGCAGAGATTATTGTAAAACGTCGCTGATAAGGTGAAGTTTGTGTTCAACGCTCTATAATGCCCAAATCCCAGGGCGTTGAACACCGGTGGTTGCGGCATTCATAACGCTTTTAGGGTACCAGTTTTTAGAGGGGGTTTAATGATGGCCGAACGTACACTTTATGAAAAATACGGCGGGTTTTCCAAGATCAGCAAGATCGTGATCTCGTTCTATGACACCCTCCTGGACAATGACGAGGTTGGTCCGTTCTTTGACGAAGTTGATATGTCCAAGATGGTCGACCATCAGACAAAGTTCATTGCGTCACTTCTTGGGGGGCCTGCGTCTTATACAGACAATCAGTTGCGTCAGCTTCATTCGCATCTTGAAATCACGGACGCCCATTTTGATGAACTGGAGACCGTGCTTCAGGATGCGTTGGAAAAACACAGTGTGGCGGCAGAAGATATCGATGCTGTTGTCGCAGAATTCGAAAAACGCCGTCCTCTGATCGTTAGGTAAATCATGACTATCGAAGCCATCAATGAACAGCTGCTCCGCGCCATAGGCGTCGGCGTGGCGCTTTTGGACCGTCAGACGTTACAGTTCGGGTTTTGCAACGACACGTTTGACGAATGGTTCAGCAATGAAGACAACGCAGGCCATCTTCAGCAGCTTTTCCCTGATCTGGATATTAATACGGTGCAGGCTGGACTTGTCGAAACCGGGCGTCACACCTCCGAGATCAGCTTCAAGAAAAAACGCAGAACGATGGTGATTGCGCTGGATTTCACGGTCGCGCAAGATGACGTCCTTGTACTGGTTTGCCAAAACATCACCCGTATCAAAGAGCTGGAGTCGATGATAGATTCCTATTCGATGATGGTTGAGCGGAACACGCGCGAACTGAAGCGGGAAAAAGAGCAGGTCGAAAAATTACTGCTGAACCTGATGCCGCGGTCTGTTTACGAGGAATACAAGACATTCGGCGTTGTCACACCTCAACTGTACGATCCGGTCTCGGTTCTGATGCTGGACTTTGTCGGGTTTACCGACATGGTTGCATCGCAAGACCCGAGTGTCACGGTCACCGAACTGAATGACATTTACAGCGCCTTTGACCGCATTGGCGAACAATTTGGCTGCGAGCGGATCAAAACGATCGGAGATGCTTATATCACGGTCGCAGGGTTGCCTGATCCAACACCGGATCACGCCAAGGCCATCGCCAATACCGCCATCCGCTTTGTCCGCTATCTGACGCGCCGCAACCTGAGCCATCCCCATCAATGGCGCTGCCGCATCGGGCTTGCCTCTGGTTCGGTCGTTGGGTCCGTGGTTGGTATTCAAAAATACGTCTACGATATATTCGGCCCCGCTGTTAACCTGGCGTCCCGCCTTCAAGAGTTTTCTGAGCCGATGGAGATTTCAGTTCAGGACGAAGTCGCACGGGTCCTAAGAGATCAGTTCGACCTGGAGAATGTGGGGGCCAAACCAATCCGAGGTTTTGGCGAGCAGGATGTCTGGCGGTTGACGGATAACGATTGATTTTTTCCGCGCGGAAATATTATGTAAAGTTACGATAAATTCACGCGCACATCCGAGGCCATGACCAAGATAAGAAACATGGAGGAGTTCGCGGCGCTCAGCGGTATTTCGCGACCGACCGTCTCCAAATATTTTCACGATCCCGACAGTGTTCGCGCCAGTACCCGCGCGCGTATTGAAGAAGCTCTGGAACGGTTCGACTATCGACCGAATATCTATGCCATTAACCAAAATCGGAAATTGACAAAGAATGTCGGGATTGTCGTGCCTTATCTGGCAGATCCGTTTTTTGCCGAAATCGCCAGATATCTTGAACAATCCTGTATTGCGGCGGGTTACAGGCCCACGCTTTTTAGCTCGCATGGCGAACAAAAACTGGAGAACGAAATTCTCGAAAGTCTGCGGTCCATGAAGCCGGCAGGCGTTTTGTTGGCACCATTGGGGCGCGCGTCAGACAGATCGGCGATCGAAAAGTTCTGCACCAATGTTCCGACCGTTTTGTTTGACAGCAACCTCGAAGGGCTCGGGGCGGCTTTTGTCGGCTCGGACAATTTCAGCTTTGTGTCCCAGACGGTCGAGTATCTGACCCGCACCGGAGAACCCCCCTCATTTTTCGAGATGCGAACCCCTGCAAATCCAAACGCCAACAAGCGACGTCACGCGTTTATTGAGGTTATGGAAAACCTGGGATTCGAGCCTCATGTCATCAGGATCGACGGCGAAGGGTGGAAGTTTGAAGAGATTGGCCATCAAGGTGCGCGAAAGGTTCTTGAACAGAAAATACTAAAAACCAACACGGTCCTATGCAGCAATGATCGTTTGGCCATCGGCTTTTTGGCCGCGAGTTACGAAATGGGGATTCGCGTTGGCCGACAGCCGAATTGTTCGTTGCGGGTCGCCTCGAACGATGATCATCCATTTTCTAAGTTTACCTGTCCGTCGCTGACAACGGCCGCGCATGACTATGACAATGTGGCGGGTCGCAGTGTGGAGGCTTTGTTCGAACTGATTGAAAGTGGTGGGAAATTTGATAAGCGCACCGAAACGTTGTTCCCGGCGCGGCTTGTTTTAAGGGAGTCTGCCTAAGTCTAAAAATTAACGCGCGTAAAGTTTTTATTGACGGCGCGACAAGATATCATTTACGGTCCCTGCACCACATCCAAGCTCAGGGAGGACAGGGATGTATTTGAAACACGCACTTCGTGCGGCGACTGCGTTGACATTCGTCGCCACGGCAGCAGCCCATGCGCAATCCATAACAATCGCGACCGTGAACAACGGCGACATGATCCGGATGCAGGGTTATACCGACAAATTCACCGAGGCGACCGGCATTGATGTGGAATGGGTGACGCTGGAAGAAAACGTGCTGCGTCAGCGCGTGACCACGGACATCACCACCAAGGGCGGCCAGTTCGACATCATGACCATCGGCATGTACGAAACGCCGATCTGGGGCGCAAATGGCTGGTTGGTGCCGCTGGACGGGATGTCCGCCGAATATGACGTTGACGATCTTCTGCCTGCGATGGCCGGCGGGCTGAGCCACGAAGGAACGCTGTACGCTGCCCCGTTCTATGGCGAAAGCTCGATGATCATGTATCGCACCGATCTTATGGAAAAGGCGGGCATGGAGATGCCCGAAGCCCCCACATGGCAGTTCATCCGCGAAGCGGCTGCGGCCATGACTGACCGGGACAATGACATCAACGGTATCTGCCTGCGCGGCAAGGCCGGTTGGGGCGAAGGCGGGGCCTTCATCACTGTGACCGGTAATTCCTTCGGTGCGCGTTGGTTTGATGAAGACTGGAAGCCTCAGTTTGATCAGCCCGAATGGAAAGAGGCGCTGACCTTCTTCGTCGATATGATGAGTGAATCCGGCCCGGCGGGCTATGCGACCAACGGATTCAATGAGAACCTGTCACTGTTCCAGCAGGGCAAGTGCGGCATGTGGATCGACGCGACGGTTGCGGCATCTTTCGTGACCAACCCAAATGACTCGACCGTGGCCGACAAGGTCGGCTTTGCACTGGCACCGAATTCGGAAGGCGTAGACAAGCGCGCAAACTGGCTCTGGGCCTGGGCCTTGGCGATCCCGGCAGGGACCCAGCAAGAGGATGCAGCCAAGCAGTTCATCGAGTGGGCGACCTCGAAGGATTACATAGAATTGGTGGCCGAAAACGAAGGCTGGGCCAACGTACCTCCGGGCGCGCGGACGTCGCTCTATGAGAATGACAACTACAAGGATATTCCGTTCGCGAAAATGACGCTGGAATCCATCCTTCTGGCCGACCCGCAAAACTGCTGCGCGCAACCGACGCCCTATACCGGCATCCAGTTTGTTGCGATCCCGGAATTCGCAGGCATCGCCACGCAGGTGAGTCAGGAATTCTCGGCGGTCTATGCCGGACAGCAAACGGTTGAGGAAGCGCTTGCCAAAGCACAGGCCTTTACCGCCGAAGAAATGGAAGCCGCAGGGTACTGAGGCATCCTCCCAAGTGGGGGACAGGCAATCTGTCCCCTGCTCCCCACTTCCACACTCCGCGTTTTTCTCGCAGGCTAGGTTATGCCTGAACAGAGAGGTCTTGCGTCATGGCTACCCAACATTCCAGATCCGTTGCCCGCCTGATGATGGCACCCGCAGTGGTCCTGCTGCTCGGCTGGATGCTCGTGCCGCTGACGATGACTCTGTATTTCTCCTTCAAGAAATACCTGCCGCTTCGCGGTGGCGATCTGGGCTGGGTCGGGTTTGACAACTACGTCCGGTTCGTCTCATCCAGCACCTTTTGGCCCGCTGTACAGGCAACCCTGCTGATTGTCGGAGGCGTGCTGGTCATAACGGTTGTTCTGGGCGTTTTGCTGGCAATGCTGCTGGATCAGCCGATGTGGGGGCAAGGTGTTGTTCGTATCCTTGTGATTGCCCCGTTCTTCGTGATGCCCACCGTATCCGCGCTGGTCTGGAAGAACATGTTCATGGACCCGGTGAACGGCCTGCTGGCCCATCTGTGGCGTTTTTTCGGGGCCGAGCCGATCTCGTGGTTGTCTGAGGCATCCATGACCTCGATCATCATGATCGTATCATGGCAGTGGCTGCCCTTTGCCACGCTGATCCTGCTGACCGCGATCCAGTCGCTGGACAGCGAACAGCTGGAAGCCGCCGAGATGGATGGCGCGCCACCGCTGAAACGCTTTTACCACATTATCCTGCCGCATCTGAGCCGCGCGATTACCATCGTGATCCTGATCCAGACGATCTTCCTTCTGTCGATCTTCGCCGAGATTTTCGTGACCACCGGTGGCGCGTTCGGCACCCGTACACTCACCTACCTGATCTTCCAGCGCGTGTTGGAAAGCCAGAATGTCGGCCTCGGATCAGCCGGAGGTGTCTATGCCATTATCCTTGCCAATATCGTTGCAATCTTCCTGATGCGCATCGTCGGCAAGAACCTGGACGCGTGAGGAGGTAAACCCATGGCCCGCGCTGTCACAACCCGCCGCAAAACGCTGAACACCGCCCTCGCCTGGGCCGTTGGTCTGCTGATCTTTTTCCCGATCCTCTGGACCATCCTGACCAGCTTCAAGACCGAGGCGCAGGCGATTGCCAGCCCGCCCCTGTTCCTGAATTTCGACTGGACGCTGGAGAACTACGCCATCGTTCAGGAACGCTCGGATTATATGCGGTTCCTGTGGAATTCGGTCATCATCGCGGGCGGCTCAACCATTCTGGGCGTCATCATCGCCGTCCCTGCGGCATGGGCGATGGCCTTTGTGCCCTCGAAACGCACCAAGGACATTCTGCTGTGGATGCTGTCCACCAAGATGCTGCCTGCGGTGGGCGTTCTCTATCCGATCTACCTGCTGTTCATCCAGCTGGGCCTGCTGGACAGCCGCGGAGGACTGGTGGTGGTCCTGATGCTGATCAACCTGCCGATCATCGTCTGGATGCTCTACACCTACTTCCGCGAAATCCCGGGCGAAATTCTGGAAGCCGCGCGGATGGACGGTGCGACGTTGAAAGAGGAAATCCTCTATGTCCTCACCCCCATGGCCATCCCTGGCATCGCCTCAACCGTGCTGCTGAACTTCATTCTGGCATGGAATGAGGCGTTCTGGACCCTCAACCTGACCGCTGTCGATGCGGCGCCACTGACCGCCTTTATCGCCAGCTATTCCAGCCCCGAGGGTCTGTTCTTTGCTAAGCTCAGCGCGGCCTCGACCATGGCGATTGCACCAATCCTGATCCTTGGCTGGTTCAGCCAGAAACAACTTGTCCGCGGCCTGACCTTCGGCGCTGTGAAATAAGGAACACGACACATGGGACGCATCCAACTCAAGTCCGTGACCAAAAGCTTCGGCGACGTGCAGGTCATTCCACCGCTGGACCTGACCATTGAAGATGGCGAGTTCACCGTCTTTGTCGGCCCCTCGGGTTGCGGTAAATCCACCCTGCTGCGCCTGATCGCCGGGTTAGAGGACATCACCAGTGGCCATATTGAGATCGACGGGGCGGATGCCACCGATGTACCGCCTGCCAAACGCGGATTGGCGATGGTGTTTCAGTCCTACGCGCTTTATCCGCATATGTCGGTGCGCAAGAATATCGCGTTTCCACTGCGCATGGCAAAACTGGAACAGGCCGAGATCGATCGGCGTGTCGAAAGCGCGGCAAGTGTTCTGAACCTTGCCGATTACCTTGATCGCCGTCCGGGCCAACTGTCCGGCGGCCAGCGCCAAAGGGTGGCCATCGGACGAGCCATTGTCCGCGAACCAGCGGCCTTTCTGTTCGACGAGCCGCTCTCGAACCTTGACGCCGCTCTGCGCGTCGGTATGCGACTTGAGATCAGCGAGCTGCATGAACGGCTTGAAACCACGATGATCTATGTCACGCATGATCAGGTTGAAGCCATGACAATGGCCGACAAGATCGTCGTCCTTCAGGCCGGTGTGATTGAACAGGTGGGCACTCCGCTAGAGCTTTATAGAACACCGCGCAACCTGTTCGTTGCCGGGTTCATCGGCTCGCCAAAAATGAACTTCATTCAGGGAGATGAAGCCGTCAAACACAACGCCCACACCATCGGCATCCGTCCGGAACATATCGCTGTATCAGACAGCGACGGCACATGGTCGGGCGTAGTCAGTGTATCGGAACACCTCGGCTCTGACACGTTCTTTCACGTACATGAAACCGGGCTGGCTGAAACGATCACTGTACGCGCCGATGGCGAGGTCGGGTTCCGTCATGGCGACCGCATCCACCTGACGCCACGTGCGGACGTAATCCACCGTTTTGATGCGGAAGGCTTACGGCTCGAATGATGAAACCCGTGCCGCAAAGACACATAACGGCCAGGTTGCGCCGCGACCGGTTAGAGGAGGTGCCTTCAGACATAAGGACACCGCTTTATAGATTTGAGGATCTGTCTCCGGGTATCGTTCATATTGGTGTAGGCAATTTCCATCGCGCGCACCAGGCGTGGTACATCCACGAATTGATGCAACTCGGTCAGGCGCGGGATTGGGCGCTGATCGGCGCGGGGGTTCGGGATTATGACGTGCAGATGCGGGAAAATCTGCGTGCGCAAGACTATTTGACCACGCTGATCGAGCTTGACCCATCCGGTGTCTCGGCCGAAATTATCGGGCCGATGATAGATTATCTGCCAATTCAGGCCGATAATGGACCGCTAATCCAACAGATGGCTGAACCTGCTATAAGGATTGTGTCTCTCACGGTGACAGAGGGGGGCTATTATTTGGATGCCAACACCGGTGTATTCGATGAGACCCATGTTGATATCCAGTATGACGCGCGAAACCCCGATCAGCCCCGTACGGTGTTTGGCGCTTTGGTCGCGGCGCTGAACCGGCGTAAGTTGGCGGGGTTGGCGCCGTTCACGGCGTTAAGCTGCGACAATCTACAGGGCAATGGAACGATTTTGCGAAATTGCGTGGTCAGGCTGGCGCGCCTGTCCAATCCCGATCTTGCCGATTGGATCGAGCAGCACGGTGCATTCCCCAATTCAATGGTCGATTGTATCGTTCCCGCGACCACCAATGAGGTCTTGGATCAATGCCACGCGTTGGGGATTGATGATCTTGCACCGGTCACACATGAAAACTTTCGTCAGTGGGTCATTGAAGACAATTTCTGCGCGGGTCGGCCGCCTTTGGAAAACGTTGGGGTAACGATCACAAAGAACGTACACAGCTATGAAAAAATGAAGTTGCGGATTTTGAATGGGGGTCATCAATTGCTGGCCAATGTAGGGGAAATCCTCAACATGCCAACGATTTCCGATTGTATGGATGATCCGCAGATTGCTTCTTTTTTCGAAAAAGTTCAGACCGAGGATATTCTAGGGCATGTGGACTCGGTGCCGGGAATGACTCCTTCGGAATATCTGAAACTGGTTGGCGTACGTTTCGCGAACCGCTCTATTCGAGACACAACACGACGCGTGGCTTTCGACGGATCATCCCGGCATCCCGGTTTCTTATTGCCCACTTTGCGCGAAGCGCTGGCTGCCAAGGCATCAATTCGGGGTCTCGCTCTGGCAGAGGCATTCTGGTGCCGGATGTGTGCGGGAACGCGTGAAGATGGGTCGGCGATTGTCGCCAATGATCCGCTTTGGAATGTTCTTCACGGCAGGGCGACGGCCGCACGTCATAACCCTCGTATTTGGATTGAAGCCGAGCAATTTTATGGCAACCTGGCGAACGACGCGCAATTTAAGGCTGCTTTTACCCGTTGGCTGCGTCAGATTTGGGACGAAGGGAGCCGTGCAGCAATGCAATCGTATTTGAGCGAGGCGGTTTGAGTGATCTGGCGTATCGTGGTCCGCGTTGTTTTTGTTGCAATATCTATGCGTGTAGCTTGTAGTATGAACAAATCCACTTAACGCGCGCCTTAATGAGGCTGCAAAAGACGGATGTCTTTAGCGCCAGCCCGGGTCGGGTTGCGATTTCAGGCGGCGCAAGGTCTGTGATGGTAACTCGCCAAACAGAGCAGAATAATCTTTTGCAAATTGCCCCATGTGCCAAAAATCAAATCGGTTGGCGGCCTCAGCGACAGATATCTCCCCCTTGGTGCGGACCAATTCAAATCGCACCCGGTTGAGCCGCAGACGATTGAAATACGCCTTTGGGCCAACCCCGAATTCCTCTAGAAACGCGCGGTTGATGGTGCGCCACGATGCGCCGACTTTGCGACACAATTCTGAAATCGGGATTATGTCTTCCTCGGAAAGGGCCATCAGTTCGACTGCTTTGCCAAGGACATAGCGGCGGTTGTGCACCGGGCGGTCGTCATACTCGGCTGCGCCACCGTATAAAATGGACAAAACGTCAAGGGCCAGGCTTTCCATCAGTGGTTTCGTCCAGAGTACGGTTTCTGATGACAGTAGGTTTTCGATCCGTTGTTTCAGAAAACGTAACCGATTGGTTTGTTCGTCCGGGTCAAATGCAGTTGTGGACATGACACGCTCCGGAACGTCCAGTCCGATCGCATAGGCAAAGTCGATGAACATGGCTTCAGAAAAAACCAGGTTCAAGCCTTTGTGGCGTTCGTTGCTGCTACTCTCAAACCCGGTGACAGAACCAAAAGTCAGCAAGGGATCGCCGGATATCTCCTGTGCCTGCCAGTTGTCGAGGCCATCTGTGTCGGGAATTCCGAAGGTCAGATACCCTTGCGGAGGAGCGCCGGTCTGATGGACAGCGCAGTTCATCTGGATTTTGCTGACCATGCAGTCGGCCACGCCGTGCAGAACGACCTTTGATCGCAGATCACCCGGTCCCAATTGTCTGAAATCCAGATCCCATGGCGTGAACCTGTCAAGCATGTTGGGATGCTCCGGGCGCAACAGCATACGCCGCGACAAATTCGGCGCGAAGTCTTCAGTTGGCGAATTTTTGATGCTTCCGTCCATCTGAATCTGATCTGCTGCCCTTAGAGGCAATTTTCTTTGGTAATTCGCAGGTTAACTGGGGCAGCCAAGATCAATCAAGTGTTATCCGATGCCGCAGAACGGCAACGGAACCATGGCACGCGACTGCCAGAGCGATCTGCGGGTCTTTCTGTACGGGGAAACTGTGCTGGCAAACGAGGCTTCGGATGTGCGGTTTCAGCATGACCAAGGCCATTCGGCCATCTGAAATGAGAGGGGTTCCGATTTGAAAAAAGTATATCGTTTTACCGTTGCCGCAGTTGTCGCTGCGGTTATACCGGCGTTTGTTTCGGCTCAGGAAAATCCAATTTCACATGATGCCGAGTACTATATCCTGGCAGCGCAGCACCAAGATCAATGGGCTGCGGACAATGCGGCTGTCGATGCGGCCCTTGAAGAGTTTCGGTCGCGAAATGACGGCAGGCCGCCAAACATCCTTTATCTTCTGATCGATGACCTTGGTTTCGGAGATATGGGCATCCCCGAGTTGAACGCCGTCAGGGGATATGAAACACCAAACATCAATGCCTTCTCGGATGAGGCCATGCGGATGGTGCGCATGTATACAGAGCCCTCATGCACCCCGACACGTGTTGCGTTCACCACAGGCCGGTTGCCGGTGCGTATGAATATGGGTGACACGGCCGTTGATATTGCCGGTTTCGGACTTCCGGGCAAAGAAGTCACGCTGGCTGAGGTCCTAAAAGAGGCCGGGTACAACACCAGCCATGTCGGGAAATGGCACATGGGCGACATTCGCGAAAGCTGGGCGATGAACCAGGGGTTTGATTATGCTCAACACGCTGTGCACCAGCAAGGGCAGCTGACCATTTTCAACGATGACGCCATTCGCGAACAGGTGTCTGTCGGCATCGGAGATTTCACACCCGAATACACGATTGACGATTTTTTTCGCCCCGATGCCTCGGCCATGGCAACGGTCATTGAAGGCGAGGCGGGCGGTCCCATAAACGAAATCCGCATGACGCCCGGCGAACGCTGGAATGCGGAAAAATACGATGAAATGAACCAGGCGTTTCAGGACAAGACCGTTGAAGAACTTCGCCGTCTAGCCGCCGAGGACGCGCCGTTTTTCCTGCAATATTGGCCGATGATCCCGCTGGACAACACCCGCGCCGGTCGAACCGGGCCGCAAAGTGCAAATGGCGGGCTTTATGTCGACAAGATGCAACTGCTCGACAGCTATTTTGGTGAGATTTTCGCCGAGCTTGAGACGCTGGGCCTCGAATCCAACACGGTTGTTGTTGTCATGGGCGACAATGGGCATTTTACAAAATACTCACCCCAGTCCGGGTTCACACCGATGATCTATCGCGGGGGAAAGGGCGACACCACCGAAGGTGGAATTCGTGTGGATGCTTTTATTCGCTGGCCCGGTATGATTGCGCCTGACGCGAACCTTAACAGCATCATCCATGTCTCGGATCTCTATACCACGTTTGCGCGGCTGGCAGGCGCGACGGACTACATCCCGCGTGACCGACTTGTCGATGGAGTCGATCAGTCGGCTACGATTTTGTTCAATGATGAACAAAAGGCCCGCCGGGACAGCGTCATCGTTTACTCGGGTAACGTTCCGAAGGCCATCGTGAAAGACAAGCTCAAACTGAATTTGCCGGGTCCGGGCGAGAATCCGATTGGCGCGGATTTCTTTGATATCTTCCGGGATACGCACGAGAAATACCCCGTTTCGACAGAAGTTGGCGCGTGGGGTGGTCAGGAGTTTGTGCGCATCCTCGGGCGGCACATGGCGCGGAAGCAGAAGTTCCCGGACGAAGAAAACGCAAAAGACGTACCATATGAGGGAATCGAGAATCTGCGACCAGAAACGCAAGCCGCAGTCCAGCAGTTCAACGTAAAGCGCGCTGCGGTCCAGCAGTAGATTCCGTTCAGAAGAACAACGAAACGAAATGGATAAGGTGCAGAGAAGATGCGTACTTACCTTTTGGGCTTAGCGATTGTTCTGTGGACTCCCGCGACGGCCATCGCAGAAACGGCGGTGTTTTCCGACAGCGGAACGGTTTCATCGGAATTGACTCTTTATCTCTTTGCGCCTGTATCGACCACTGGAACGTCGACCGTCGCAGGCCAGAGTGCGGATATCGACCTGAACCTTTCAGACGCCCTCGATGTGCTCGATTTCACGATTTCGGGGCGGTACGAAAGGTGGAGCGAAAGCTGGGGCCTGATTGTTGAAGGAAATCACCTCAGTATCTCGGATGACGCGGCGGTCACGTTGCCCGGACCTGTCGGCGCTGGTCTGGATGTGGATGTCGAAACCGAACAGAATTGGCTGAGCCTGATGGGTGCCTACCGTTTCGGGCGCGGCGTTACAGCGGCGGGTCAGTCCTATATCTTCGATGTCTCGGCCGGTGTCAGGTACAACTACCTGCGCCAGGAAGTATCGATCACGGGTCCGATGTCAAATTCCATCGATCTGGGCGGAACCGAGACCTGGTTCGAGCCGGTGATAGGCGCGCGTGCGGCCATGACGCTGACGGATGACTGGACGACCGCAGTCATTCTGGATGCCAGCGGGTTTGGTGTCGAAGACAACGATCTGGCCTTCAGCGCCAGTTGGGCATTCAGCGGGAAAATCAGCGACCGGACATCGATACGGTTAGGCTATCGCTATTACAGCATGGATTTTGAGACCAACCGGTCCGATGGGCTGTTTGGCTATGATGTCCAACAGCACGGACCGTTCATCGGACTTGGCTACAGTTTCTGAGGGTATCAATGCGTTCGATATCGAAAAGCTGGACCGCATTGCGTGACATTTCAAGAAACCTGACCGGGGCGCTGCGGAATTGGAGATGCGGGCTCCTCAGGCCGTGTGAAAAATCTGTCACTGTTTTTTTGACCTGTGCTCTGCTTGCAGGGTGCGGCAAGGCGCCAAATCTGGTTGGGATTGAGACGACTGTTCCGGTCGAAACCACCCCTGACCTCAACAAACACCGCATTTTCATCGCAACGTCGCGAGCGGCGTCTTCTGATCCAAATGAGTTGTTTTCCGGGCAGCGCGGCAGCGGACTACAGTTTGCTGCGGTCGAAGTGTCCGTCCCAAAGAACAGAAAGACAGGGTCGGTCAAGACGCCGTCGCGACCACCTGCTGATCCGACCAGGCATTTCGTGATCGATGACCCGGTTCGGTTCCAAGAACGTGACGCATTTCGCGGGGATTTGGCAGCCTATCTGAGGGCGCGGCCCGCCGATCAGAGAGAGATCTTGCTGTATGTGCACGGCTACAACACCAATACTACCGAAGCGATCCTGCAGATTACCCAGTTCGTCGAAGATACCGGCTATGACGGGGTGCCGGTGCTGTTTACCTGGGCGTCAAGCGCAAACACGCTCAAGTATGTCTACGACCTGAATAGTGCGCTGGTCGCTCGTGATGACCTTGTAAGTATGTTTCAGACAATGGATATACCCGCCGTGCAGGGTTACGATGTTGTCGCACATTCCATGGGAACCTTTCTTGTCATGGAAGCTTCGCGCCAAATCGTCATGACTACCGGGCTGAATCCAACCGGCAAGGTGAACAATGTCATTCTGGCCGCGCCCGACATCGACATTGATCTGTTCAAGGAGCAGATCAAGCTGATCCCGGAAAATCAGCGCAACATAATTGTACTTGTGTCCAATGACGACAAAGCCCTGCGTGCAAGTCGACGTGTGGCTGGAGGAGTCTCGAGGCTGGGGCAGAGCGATGTCAGCGAGTTGTCCGAACTTGGGGTCATAGCTATCGACCTCAGCGATGTGGAAGACGCGGATTCCCTGTCGCATTCCAAGTTCAAGAATTCACCGCAAGTGGTCCAATTGATAGGAGAGTCCATCAAATCCGGGGCCAGCTTCAACGACGGTCCGAAACTGGGGCTGGGTCAGACGATTGCCGTAACGGTCGAAGGGACACTGGACGTTTTGACACCGGGTTCTCAGTGACCGGGGATCAAAGTCAAGCTGAAACAAAAGGAATAAGGAAAAGGAGAAATACATGTCCGGCATTTTGCGATCCCAATGGTGTGCCGCAGCGATAGCTTTCATGATTTCAATATCGCCCGGGGGTGTTCAGGCGCAAAGTGAGTGCCCTGCCAATCCGGAAAAATCTGCGACGCTCACATTCTCGGGAAACACGGTGGCTTTCATCGCTGGGTATAGATGGGGAGAAGGCATTCTGAAACTAGAGAATGGGCAGGAGTTTCCGTTCACCGCGCGCGGTCTGAAGGTGGGCGAAGGGGGATTACGCAGTGGGGAAATTGAAGGCACAGTCTATGGAATGACCTCGCTGGACAGCTTCATTGGTCATTACAAAGGCGGTGCTGGTGCGTTTATTCCGGGACTTGCCAAAGGGGATATTCAGCTTGTGAATTCCGAATGCGTTTCAATCGTGGCGACGTACAAAGCAGAAGGCGCCTCGATCTCATTGCCGTTGAACCAGAAAATCACCATCCAATTCGCAGGCGACTAGCCGGACGCCGTCTCCTTGAACGTTAGCGCATCCCAGATCCAGTCATCAAGTGCGGGGGCAGATGGAAGTTGCAGCGATACAAAATCAGATCGGTCTTCTCGCACATTGGTGGGATTCTGCTGATCCGCGTGTTGTAGTTGCCGCTTTGCTTTTCCCGGTGGCTGTCTGGCTGATGCGCGGCGTTTTTGCGAACATAACAACCGGTCTGGTTGCGCTTGCAGCTTCGAAACTGCAAATTTCCATAACGCGCGACGTGCAGGAAGGCGCAAAGCCCGCGGCATCTGCCTTATGCGTCTGTCTAGCAGCTTTTCTTTCGTTCCAGGTACTCACGCTGCCGGGCCTGCTAGCGGGCTGGGTGGAGACCATTGTGCGCCTCCTTTTGGTGTTCTCGGTCTTTTGGCTGATTGATGCGTTTCTCCAATGTGCATTGGCGCAGGTTTCCGATCTGGGAACGGGAACCCAAGTCATCCGCAAAACCTGGCTGCCGCAATTCATCCGACTGCTGCTTGCCATTCTCATGCTCGTTGTCCTTCTGAAAAACTGGGGCATTGATCTGGGACCGGCCCTGACCGGTCTCGGCATTGCCGGGGCTGCTGTGGCTTTGGCCGCACAAGATCTGATCCGTAATCTGATTGCCGGAGTGAATATCGCCGGAGAACAGAGATTTTCCGAGGGTGATTGGGTTAATTTCGGGGCGGGCACGGACGGAATTGTCGAGAAACTTCAGCTCAGATCGACGGTGATCCGGAAATTCGACCGCTCGGTCATTCATGTCCCGAATGCAGAGCTGGCAAATGCCCCGCTGATAAACTTCTCGTCCCGTACAGCGCGCCGGCTGCAATGGAAGATCGGCGTGCCATTTGACACAGAGCCAGAGCGCATCCGCGAGGTGTGTACCCGGATCTCTGGCTTTATCGAGTCAAACCCGCAATTCCAGAAAGATGCAGATACGCAGAATTTCGTGACGGTTTTCTCAGTTGAAGACTGCTGGATTACGCTGCTTGTGGATTGCTTCGTGGGCGCGAACGAGTGGGAGGCTGAGTTGCGCGCGCGTAACGACCTTGCGTTTGAAATCAAACGAGTTTTTACGGAAGCTCGTGTCGAATTTGCATTCCCGGGCCAAAACGTGTTCGCCGAGGTGAGTGTGCGGTGATCCCGCTTACTCAGTCCTGTAGAATTGCACGTTCCCATTCCGCGATGAAATTTCGGTTCTTGAATTGGTCAAGATACACCAAAAGACCCGGTCCAAGCCTGATGCGCCGCAACGCATTTTCGTTCGCATCCTCCAACATGGTGGATTGCAACAACGGTGAAGTGCCTCGTGGAAAGGTTTGCGCCAGAACGAAGTCCAGAAATCCGGCTGCCAGTCTGGGGTTTTCTGACGTAGAGGGGATCAGAACGGTTCGCAGCATTACAAGCGCAAAATCGGACGGCAAAACGATGGTAAAGGTATCTGACTGCTCGGTTTTCTCGGCGTAACTCGCGAGGACGTTATATGCGATTGCCAACTCACCGTTGATGACGTCGTCGATCATGTCAGACGTGCAGCAATAAAGCTTGGGGTCCAGCGTTCCCATGACTTCCGTCAGGCGCCAATAGGTGTCCGAGGCCCGCGCATCCTGTGTTGCGAACAGATACCCGGCCCCGGATTCGCGAATGTCATAGGTGCCTACCTGTTTCTCGAAAGCCGTGGGGTTTTGGCGCAAGATATTGATCAGCTCCTGCCTGTTTTCGGGCAGCGGGATGTCCATATCTGCAAAGAACCTGTTTGAAACGACGATCCCCGCAGGTTCCTGTGTGAATGCAAATACCATTTCGTTCCAGACGGCCCAATCGGGTAAATCCTCGGTTTCGTTCGAGCTGTGGCGTTGTGCCAGCCCGTCATTTGCGAGCTTCGTCTGCAGATCCATGGCGCTGGATATGGCCAGATCGAACGATAAACCTTCCTCGTAAAGGGCGTGCATCAACTCGGTTGAACTTGCCACTGTGTAGTCGACGGCGACATCGGGGTGGTCTGCCAGATAAGACCGGATCATGGGTTCGAAAAAGTTGATATCGGCGGTGGAAATGATCCGCAAAACCTGGTCGGCGTCCTCTTTGCCGAAAGTCGCGTGATCCTCGACTTCAAAGGCGCTGGACGCCGACGCCAAGACGATCATTCCAAGGGAAATGATAAGACCACGCATGCGCCACCTCCTGCTTTGTTTGTCAGCTTCATCGTGCCGCCATGCGCGCGGACCACTTCGTCAACGATGGTCAGACCCAGCCCGGATCCGACCACGCCCTGCGCGTTCTTACCCCGTGCAAACCGGTCCAATAGTTTGTCCACTTCCAGATCGGGAAAGCCCAATCCAGTGTCGGATACCTGAATGGTAATGTCCGATGGACCCTTCTCAACCGAAACTTCGACTAGGCTGTCCCGGGCCGAGTATTTCAGCGCATTGTCCAGAAGATTGTGCATTGCATTCTGCAAAAGGATGGCGTCGCCACGAATGACGACCGGATCAAGGCGGACGGTTCTGACTTCAACCTCTTTCATCTCGGACAGCGGTTGCAGACGCGCGACCGTTTCCTGCGCCAGCGTATCGAGGCGGATGGTCTCTTTGGACAGGTCATCGGTGCGGAACGTTACCATTGCGTGATCGAGCAATTGGCCCGCCGTCCGGGAACTTTCGTCAATGGCCCGGATCATCTCGCGGACCGCTTGTTTGTTTTCCGGTTTCTCGACCCGCCGCAGTGTGATTTCGGCCTGAGTGCGCACGATGGCAAGCGGCGTGCGCACACGATGAGCGGCCTCGGCGATGAAATCCTCGGATCGGGAAAGGGAATGTTGCAGACGGCCCATCAGGGTATTCAGCGATGATACCAGCGGGGCCATTTCGCTGGGCACTGGGGCCGCGACCGGGCGCAGATCGCTTGGCCCCCGGCGCGAAACCGAAGCCGTCAACCGGTGCAACGGGTCAATGGTGCTGCGTGCAATCAACACCGCCAGCACGGTCGACAGCGCAAAAAAGCTGAGACCAACGCCGAGTGAAATACGCGAAATTCGGGCCAACGTGCGGTTCAGCCCGGTCAGCGTCTGAGCCACGGATATTTCCAGAAAGGCCTGACCTTCATCGGTGGAGAAACTACGCCGGGTGGATGCGATGCGGATGTCCTCACCCAGATATGAAGCCGAGCGAAAGGCCGTATCGCCCCTTGCGTAGTCTCCGGATTTCGGAAGGTTTTCATATCCGGACAGAAACTCATCGTCTAGCCGCATGGCATAAAAGGCTTTTTCGTCCGTCACGCTGTCCAGCATCGACAGTGCCGAATAGGGAAGATCGATCGAGACCTCGCCATCTGTCACGCGTGCACTATCGAGTATCGAAATCGCTGATGCTGCCAGAATATTGTCCTGACTTTCCTGCGCGATCTGCCGGGCAACCGATTGAACCACGACATATAAAAGAACCCCCAGCACCGCTGCGCTGAACAACAGCAGGATCAACAAGCGCCGACGAATGGATCCTTTGGTCTTCGGGGCCGTCATCTCTGTTCCAGTTTATAGCCCAGTCCGCGCACAGTCGTGATGGCCACGTTTGAACCCTCAAGACACCGGCGCAGACGCCCGACATAGACCTCAATTGCATTTTCCGAGGCTTCCTCGTCATAGGAAAACAACCGGTCAACCAGCTTGGATTTGGAAAACAGCTGGTTGGGCGCGTTGATGAAAACTTCGAACAGGCGAAGCTCTCGGGTGCGCAGGCGCACCTCGGAACCACCGATCTTCAGTGCTCCGGCCAGAGAATCATATTCCAGATCACCAAAGGAAATCACGTTCCGGGCTTCACCTCCCCGACGTCTTAACACGGCGCGACAGCGGGCTTCCAGCTCGGAAAAGTCGATCGGTTTCACCATGTAATCGTCGGCACCAAGATCCAGCAACCCGACCCGGTCCGAGACCTCGGATCGCGCGGTCAACACGATAACCGGCGTGCGGGATTTGGCTTCGCGGCGGCCTGCCAAAAAGGTGCGCCCGTCCCCGTCTGGAAGCATAATATCCAACAAAATCAAATCGTAATCGGTTGTGGCCGTGAAGTCATGTGCCGTTGCCAGATCTGCAGCGTGGTCCACGACGTGACCGTCCAGGCTCAGGCGGTCCACGACGGCGCGGGCCAGCGTTTCATTGTCTTCGATCAGCAGGTATCGCATCGTCGGATTCGGCTCTCTGGGCCTGTGTCAGGTCCGTGTCAGATTAGATTGTCAAAGTCCCAAAACATGAGCGGCAAGAACGGCCGTTGTCAAATGGGAGGAAATCGTAATGAAATTCAAGTTCGGCCGTCGCGCCGTAATTGCTGCCGTTGCATCACTGGGTCTCGCGGGCCCGGTTTTTGCGGATGACAAGCAAGTCGTTGACAGTATCCACTTTCTGATCCCCGGCGGTGCCGGTGGTGGTTGGGACGGCACTGCACGCGGAACCGGCGAGGCGCTGACCAAGTCCGGCCTCGTGGGCACGGCCAGCTACGAGAATATGTCTGGTGGTGGCGGTGGCAAGGCCATCGGGTACCTGATCGAGAACTCGGCCAGCAATCACGGCACGCTGATGGTAAACTCGACCCCCATCGTGATCCGCTCGCTGACCGGGGTGTTTCCACAAAGCTTCCGCGATCTGACACTGGTGGCCGGGACAATCGGCGATTACGCGGCTCTGGTTGTGGCTGCGGACAGCGACATTCAGGATGTGAATGGCCTGATCGAGGCCTTTAACGCAGATCCGTCCGGTGTTGCCGTCGGTGGAGGCTCGGTGCCGGGTGGTATGGACCATCTGGTCGCGGCAATGGTGTTCCAGGCCGCGGGAGCTGATCCGGTTGCGATGAAATACGTCCCCTACGATGGTGGCGGCGCAACCATGGCTGGTCTGCTGTCCGGCGAGGTTCAGGCCGTGTCGACCGGGTTCTCGGAAGCGGTCGAACTGGCCAAGGCGGGTGAGGTTCGCGTCATCGGCGTGACAGCCTCGGATCGTGTCGAGGCATATCCGGACGCGCCGACCATGGTCGAACAGGGCAATGACACAACTTTTGTCAACTGGCGTGGGTTCTTTGCGGCACCGGATTTGCCGGCCGATCAGCTTGCGGCCTATCAGGACGCAATTGCCAAGATGTACGACACCCCCGAGTGGGAAGAGGTTCGTTCGCGTAACGGTTGGGTGAACATCCACAACCCCGGCGCTGATTTCCAGACCTTCCTCGAAAACCAGGAACAGGTCATCGGTGATTTGATGCGCCAGCTGGGCTTCCTGTAAGCCCGCTCTGAAAGCTCCAAAAAACCACTCATGCGTCCGGGTTTGCCCGGACGCAGCAACGATAAACGAGGGAGGGGACGATGGCGATAGATCGCTGGATTGCGCTTGTCATCCTGCTGCTGTGTCTTGCGTACGGCTATGCGGCCTATTTCACAATGGACGGGCTTTTGCCGCCAATCATGAAGCAGCGGCCGATTTGGCCGTCTACGTTCCCTAAGGTCCTCGCAGCGGGCGGAATTCTGTTGTCTCTGGCCATTTTGCTGGGTGTGGAAAAGACCGAGAAAAAAGAAGACGCTGCAGACATCAACCTGTCCCGGTTGGGAGAGTACAATGTCGGGCAAGCCCTGTCTCTGTTGGGTCTGATGGTGGCCTATGCTCTGTTGCTCAGACCACTGGGTTTTCTGGCGGCAACATTCTTGTTCCTGACCTGTGGCAGCTTCCTTTTGGGGGAACGCCGCTATGTGCTGATGGCTGTGGTCGCGGCAATCGCTGCAGGTAGCATCTGGTATCTGGTTGATGCCGTGCTGGGCATCTTCCTGAGCCCTTTGCCTTCATTTCTGAACGGAGGTTGAGATGCTTGAAGGACTTATGACAGGCCTGTCTACGGCTTTTACATTCACGAATATCCTGATGGTGATCGGCGGCTGTCTGATCGGGACTTTTATCGGCATGCTGCCGGGTCTTGGCCCGATGTCGATCATCGCCATCATGATCCCCGTCGCCATCACCATCGGTGATCCCTCTGCCGCCCTGATCCTGTTGGCGGGGGTGTATTATGGCGCGGTCTTCGGGGGCTCGACCTCATCGATCCTGATCAACGCGCCCGGGGTGGCCTCAACCGTGGCAACGAGCTTTGACGGCTATCCCTTGACCCGACAAGGCAAGGCCGGCAAAGCACTAACGGTTGCCGCGATTTCCAGCTTTGCGGGTGGCAGTATCGGCGCTGTCCTGTTGATGATTTTCGCCCCGGCGCTGGCGTCGGTGGCCCTTCTGTTCCACTCGTCCGAGTATTTTGCGCTTATGGTAGTGGGTCTTTCCGCGATTGCCGCCTTTGCAGGAACCGGGCAGGTCAGCAAGGCGCTTTTGATGACCTTTCTGGGCCTGATCATGGCGACCGTCGGTGAAGGTGTCCTGTTCAACGCGCCGCGTTTCACGATGGGGATCATGGACCTGCAATCCGGGTTTGGTTTCATCACTCTGGCGATGGCGATGTTCGCGCTGCCCGAGGCGATCTATCTGGTGCTGGACCCCAACCGTTCCAAAACCGGTGACGGCGAGAATGCAGGCGAGATCAAGGATCTGCGGATCACGCGCGAAGAAGCTCGCAAAATCACGCCGGTGATCGGTCGCCAGTCCATCCAAGGGTTCTTTATCGGCGTTTTGCCCGGGGCAGGGGCGACCATTGCCTCATTCCTAGGCTACGCGGTTGAGCGCAACATCGCCTCAAAAGAAGAACAAGAGCAGTTCGGAAAAGGCTCGGTCAAAGGGATCGCGGCACCGGAGAGCGCCAATAACGCGGCCTGCACGGGTTCTTTTGTACCGCTGCTGACGCTCGGCATTCCGGGCTCGGGAACAACCGCGATCCTGCTGGGTGCATTGATCGCGCTGAATGTATCGCCCGGGCCGCGTCTGATGGTGGACGAGCCGCAGATTTTCTGGGCCGTGATCATCTCGATGTATCTGGGCAATCTGGTTCTGCTGATCCTGAACCTGCCGCTCATTCCCTACATCGCCAAAATTCTGGCCGTTCCGCGCAACTTCCTGATCCCGTTCATTTTGTTCTTCACTCTGATGGGGGCCTATATCGGGCAGAACAATTCGACAGAGCTTCTTATTCTGGTCGGGTTCGGGGTCTGCGCCACGATCTTGCGGTTTGCGGATTATCCGCTTGCACCATTGCTGATCGGGTTCATCCTGGGCCCATTGCTGGAAAACAACTTCTCACGTGCGATGCAGCTTTACGATGGCATGAGCTTCATCTGGCAGCGCCCCATGACCCTGGGTTTGCTGATCCTCGCGGTCGTTCTGGTGGTTCTTCCGAGCTACCGCCAGCGCCGCGCCCGGGCTCGTGCCGAGGGTGTCGCCGACGGCGATTGATCAGGTTTACCAACCGACCAGCCTCGAGTTGCATCTTGCAACTCGGGGCTGGTTTTTTGTGATGAAAAGACGAATTGCCTCGGTGGCAGAGAGTTTGACTCGGCCTCGGCACGACATTTACGTGTCGATGATTATGGACCCTGCGCGGTATTGTCCGAGACCGAATTTCCCATAGAAACATAGGCACTATCAGTGGAGCTGGTGCTGATTTCAGCATCACTTGAATGGGTTCACGTGTGCCCTGATGTTAGCAATGAGTGATGGCAAAATGTCGTTAATTTTGGTGTCCGGGATGTCACGGCAGTTTCTTACAGTGCCTTCATGTATCCCGAACCGTTCTGTTGTCTTGCTCGGCCTGACACCCCATCGTCTAGCTTGATCTTTGAGCCGCGCTTTTGCTCAGATACATCAATTTGCGTGAGAGTGTCGGTGCCAATGACGCGAAGATCGCAATTGACACCATTGGAGTGTGGGACAGAGTTGTTCGCAATAACCCTTGGTCATATCTGGGTTTGTGTAGTCAAAGCGCCTATGATTTTCAGACACGAAGGGGGCGGATTTGTTTGTCTGGGCACGTCTGACGTCGTGCTTCTGGCTCGCGAAGGGTTCAATCCTGCGCCGGACGCCGCCATCCACATGTTCTGCCATGCATTGCCCAATCAGCGGTATCAGATGAGCGTCATGTTATCCTCGAGGGACAGCCTGTGTTGGCTGTCCCTTATTACTGGGTAAGTTCGAACGAGATGACCGTGCGTAGGCCGTGATTGAAAGTGTGAGCTTTGGTCTCATGGACTTATTCGAAGCAAAAAATGATGCCAGAATTGCATTTGTGACGGCGTTCAGATGGAGAAGTACGTCCAATTCCTGCTTGCGACCGTTTTGAACGTAGCTTTTAGAATCCCTACAGGTCGGGAATTCGGAACTGCTCTGGGCGCGCGCGATTGGCGATCATTGCTCTCACTGATGCAGAACCGTTGGACGTGGTCGTCCGCCTGAAATCGCCTCGGTCGTTGAGCTAGTGGCCACACATGTCGAGTGTTCCATAACCCACATGGTGACTTTAGCGCGACCTATCACGGGTTCAACTGTATTCAATGACCCAGCGATGCGGCCCAACTGTTTTGAGCAATGCCTGTAGCGCGGGTCACGATCTCACTTTGGTCATCTTGGGATCGTATAACGGCTTGAGAGAGGCTGTGGCCTTAACTCGGCGGCCCGCTACTCCGACCTCCCACGTTCCGTCCTGAACGCGGGATTGGGTCAGTGGTTGGTCGAGTTCGACGAAGCCTATACCGACGGCTCCACCCAGACTGTGCCCATAGCCGCCGATTTGCAGATGCCCGACCTCTGCGCCGTTCAGATAAAGCATTTCGTTGCCATACAGCAGCGGTTCGGGATCCATCAAAAGGAATTGCAGCATTCTTGTTTTCGGAACACCCCGCGATTTGATTGCGGCCAGCGCGTCACGGCCGATGAACCCGCCAAGTTTGTCGATTTTCACAGCGAACCCCAACCCGGCCTCGATAGGGTTGTCGGTGTTGTCCACGTCCAGACCAAAATCCCGATAGGCCTTCTCAAGCCGCAGCGAGTTCAGAGTTTGCATTCCCGCGTCCCGAAGACCCAGATCGCGACCGGCCTCTTTCAACAGGTCATAGACCTGAACGGCCGCGTAGGAGGGAACCTGAAGCTCCCAGCCCAGTTCACCCACGAAGGTGACGCGCAACGCCCGTACAACCCAATATCCGACGTCGATATCCTGCCAGGTCATGAACGGAAAGGCCGCGTTGGACATATCGGCAGATGTCACCTTCTCCATCAAAAGCCGCGCTTTTGGCCCGTGGATATTGATCTGCGTTATGGCCGGCGTCAGGTCGGTGATAACGACTGTTTCACCGGTCTGAATGTGCCGCCTCATGCGCATCAGAGTGTGCCCGTGACTGTTTTCACCAACCACCACCATGAATTGATCCGGGGCCAGACGGGTCACGGTCAGGTCCGCTTCGAATCCGCCTTTGGCGTTGACCCAAGCGGTATAGACCACCCGGCCGGGTTCAACATCGATGTCGTTGCAGGACAAGCGATCCAACAGGGCAAGCGCATCGGGGCCTTCAACCAGAAACTTGGACATTGTGGACATGTCCATGATGATGATGTCTTCGCGGGCGGCCCTATGTTCTTCGGCATGCCATTCGAACCAGTTCTGGCGGAACCAACTGAATTTTTCGATCTTGGCCTCGCCAGGTGCCGGCGCGAACCAGTCCGGCATTTCCCAGCCGTGTCCTTCCACAAAATACGCCCCACTGGCTGCAAGCCGGTCGTGCAAAACAGATCGTTTTAAGTCGCGTGCGGTGTGGTAGCTTTCGTTGTGAAAATGTTGCCCGAACATCTTTCCCAACAACTCGGGACCACGGTCCCGGCGAAACGCACGGGTTGCTTGATGGCGGGTAAAGCGATTGACATTTATACCGGTCACATCAATCGGCGGATGGCCGTCGACAATCCACTGTGCCAGTACTTTACCCGTGCCAGCACCGTTCAAAATACCCAATGAGTTCATGCCGCAGGCGACGAAACAGTTTCGCAGTTCCGGGGTTTCTCCGACCAGCGGGGCAAGGTCCGGGGTAAAGCTCTCTGGTCCGCAAAACAATTTCCGAACACCGACATTGAGCGCGTCGGGAACGCGGGAATAGGCTTTCTCAAGATGAGGGCCGACCCGGTCCCAATCGGGCTCAATCTCGCCGAAGGCGAAGGTATCGGGAATACCGTCCAGTTTCCATGGTGCGGCCCCCGGTTCGAACAGGCCCAACATTAGTCCGCCCACTTCTTCGCGGTAATAGGTATAGGTTGAGGGGTCTTCCAAAACAGGCAGGTCGCGGCTGAGCCCGTCGATATTCTCGGTAATAAGGTAATAATGCTCTGCAGCCTGCAGCGGCAGGTTCAGGCCGGCTTTCGACCCCAATTGGCGCGACCACATTCCACCGCAGATCACCACATTTTCAGCGGCTATCGACTGCCCATCCGCCGTGCGGACCCCTGTGGCGGTGCCGTTGCGTGTCAGAATATCTGATACGGTTACCCCCTCGAAAATCTGCGCCCCTCCCATGCGAGCACCTTTTGCCAATGACATGGTCACGTCCACAGGGTTGGCGCGTCCGTCTTCGGGGATATAAAATCCGGCCAGAACGTCGCTGAGGTCCCCGATGGGAAACAGATCAGCCGCTTCTTTGGGCGAAACCTCGTAGATATTGATACCGTGGCGTCGCATGAAAGGGGCCAGCCTGCGCATCTCGTGCACGCGCTCCTGATTGCTGGCGACCTGCAAATAGCCAACGTCGCGGAATCCCGTTGGGACACCTGTTTCGGCCTCGAGCCTGGCATAAAGATCTCGCCCATGCGTGTAGATTTCACACTCTGCCTCGGACGGTAGCAGACCGGCAACGATCAGGCCCGCCGCGTGCCAGGTTGTGCCGGATGTCAGCTGGTTCCGTTCCAGAACAACAACGTCCGACATGCCTAGTTTTGTTAAGTGATACGCGGTGTTGCAGCCAATGGAGCCGCCGCCGATGATGACTGTCTGAGCATGTTTGGGAAGGGGCTTGTTCATCGGGTTTTCCTGGCGCTAAGCGAATCGAGATTTGGTCAAATCCTACATTTGACGAGGGTCAAAAATCAAATTATTGATTGAATAAACATTCAATAGAGAAAGAAAATGACCCCGGACGAGCGCCCTCGAAAAAAGCGAACGGCACCGCCAGAGGTGCGCCGCAAGCAGTTGATCGATGCAACGATCAACTGCATTGCCCGCAAAGGGATATCCGGGACAACTTTGACAGCCATTGCAACTGAAGCCGGGCTGTCGCTTGGATTGGCCAATTTTCACTTCAAAAGTAAGGAAGCGTTGTTGTCCGAAACGCTTAAGCACCTCGCTGCGGAACATCGCGAAATGTGGATGGAGGGGGCACGGCGCAATGATCTTTCGGATATCGACAAGCTCTCTTTGATCGTCGCCGCGCAGTTTCACCCGCGTATATGTACCCGAAAGAAGTTGGCGGTTTGGTTTGCTTTCTTTGGCGAAGCAGGGCATCGCATGACCTACCGGGCGATCACTTCGCGGATCGACATGGAACGGCAGGACATCTGCACGTTCCTGATTGGCAACATCATTGCTGAAGGTAAAGCCACCACAGCGGATGCCGAACAGGTCGCACTCACGCTTGAGGGCATGTTTGACGGGCTTTGGCTGAACATGCTGATGTATCCAGCCAGGTTCACGCGCGACAAATCAAAAAGGCAGGTGCTGACTTATCTGGCAATGGTGCTTGGCATTGAGCTTGAGGGTAAGACCAAAACAGTAAGCTAAGTGCGCGAAAACGGGAATTGCCCCGGTTATGCACGAGGCACAAGTTGGAACTTAATACTTAATACTTAAGATTTTGCGTATTTGGGTGCCGTCAGTCCGATCATGAAACTGTGCTTTTGGCCTGGTTGGCCGGACCAGCAGTCTGGTCCGGTCGCCGCTGGTTCAGGTCGTTGTCCTGTTGGCAATTTCTCGAAGCTGGAACTTCTGAATTTTACCGGTGGAGGTTTTGGGCAACTCGGCGAAAACGACTGCCTTTGGTGTTTTGAAACCAGCCAGATGGTCGCGGCAAAAGGCAATGAGATCCTCTTCCCGGGCTTCGTGCCCGGGTCGCAATTCAACAAAGGCACAAGGCACTTCGCCCCATTTGGAATCGGGCTTTGCGACTACAGCGGCAGCTTGCACCGCGGGGTGGCGGTACAAGACAGCTTCGACCTCAACGGATGAGATATTTTCGCCTCCTGAAATGATCACGTCCTTCAAGCGGTCCTTGATCTGAATATAACCGTTCGGCTTCATGACCGCCGCGTCGCCGGACCAGAACCAACCATCCTTGAAGGCTCGGCTGGTGGCTTCAGGGTCCTTGTAGTAACCTTTCATTACTGTATTGCCGCGAATGACGATTTCTCCTTGCGTTTCTCCGTCCCGCGCAATTTCTTTTCCCGTTGCCTCGTCGACGACGGTCACGGCCTCGACAACCGGAAGCGCGATGCCCTGATGGGCCTGCAACAGGGCTTGTTCCGCCGGGTCCTTGTCCTCCCATTCAGCTTGCCACAGACACTGCGAAATATGCCCGTAGGTTTCGGTCAGTCCGTACACATGCATGACGTCGAGCCCCATTGCTCTGGTCTTTTCCAGAATCGAGGGCGGCGGTGGTGCGCCCGCTGTCAGAACGTTGATCGGTGGATCAAAGGGCACGTCGCCCGCATCCTCGCTTTCAGCCATCATCTGGAGGATGATTGGCGCTGCCCCCAGATGTGTGACACCGTGCGTGCGGATCGCGTTCAACAACCGATCTGCGGCGGGAATGCGCGTAAAGACGGATGTTGCCCCGAGGATCGCCATGACCCAGGGATGACCCCAGCCGTTGCAATGAAACATCGGAACCACGGACAGATAGACCGGATAATGCGGCATCTGCCAGGCTGCAACGGTGCCCATCGCGATCAGATATGCGCCGCGATGATGGTAAACCACACCCTTCGGCCGTCCAGATGTCCCCGAGGTATAGTTCAAGGCAATTGCGTCCCACTCATCTTCGGGTAAATCACTGAGCGTTGGATCAAGCGCGGCCGCTGCCAAATCCTCATAGTCGCGGCCCCCAAGCGTTTCGGTCGATCCGATATTGGGGTCGGTGATTTCAATGACCGGGATCTTACGTCCCATCCGTTCGAACACTTGTGAAAGAAGTGGAACAAATTCGCGGTCGACAATCACCAGTTGGCTGTCGGCATGATCCAGAATATAGGCGACTGTTTCCGCTTCGAGACGGACGTTGATGGTGTTCAGAACCCCGCCGGATAAGGGAACGGCAAAGTGCAGCTCGAACAGCTCGGGAATGTTGGGGCACAACACAGAGACCGTGTCGCCTTTTTTGATCCCTATTGCGCGCAATCCGCTGGCGATCGCATAGGAGCGGTCCACGATGTCAGACCAGTTGCGGCGCACATCCTCATAGATGACAGCCACGCGATCTGCGTGCAGATCGCGCGCACGCGCCAGAAATGACAAGGGTGAAAGTGGAACGAAATTGGCCGTGTTTGGCCCCAACGCATCAAAGTTCTGCAACAAGACCTGTCCTCCCGAAAAGACGCATTCAGGACAGGTTACAGCCAGTCGCCTGCACATTGCACGACTAAAACCTAGCTTGGGCCCAAAGAAATACTGGCGCGCGGCGGCGCCGCTGCCCCAATTGAGTACCGAAGATACTCGCAAGCCGGCATCTGCGGTGCCGGAACACCGCAGGTTTTTCGGGGTTCAACCCATATTTCGTTTTATCCCATTGCCTCGGGAAGTAAGCCTGTCGGCAGGTTCTGGTAACAAACCGGACGCAGGAAACGCCGAATGGACAAGGTACCAACCGATGTAGCCCCGAAGTTGGTAGATGCGGGGTAGGGGCCGCCGTGAACCATGCTGTCGCAAACCTCAACGCCAGTGGGGAAACCGTTGGCCAGCAAACGGCCCGCTTTCCGTTCCAGTACAGGCACCAGTTTTTTCGCAATCGCGGCGTCGGTATCGTCCATGTGCAGGGTGCAAGTCAGTTGCCCTTCGATGGATCGGGCCACCTCAAGCATCTGATCGGCGTCTCGCACACGAACAATGATCCCAACGGGTCCAAAGACTTCTGCATGAAGATTGGAGTCTGACAACCAGTCGTCGCCCGAAACGACAAAAAGGTTGGGGGCGGCACAGCGCGGAGTGCTGTCCATCCGAACCACTTGCGCAACGCCTGATGCGGAAGCTATTCGGGCCACACCTGCCTGATACGCCGCAGCGATCCCTTCGGTCAGCATGGTTTGTTCGGCCATGTCCTCAAGAGCCGTCCGAGCGCCGGATTGGAGTGCCTCGGCACCATCTCCGTCAAGTATGATTGCAACTCCGGGGTTGGTGCAGAACTGGCCTGCTCCCATGGCCAACGATCCAGCCCAACCAGAGCCTATGTCAGCACCGCGGGTCCGGGCGGCCTCGGGCAGAACAAACATCGGATTAACTGAGCCGAGTTCGCCAAAGAACGGTATGGGTTCCGGGCGTTGAGCACAAAGATCGAACAGCGCACGCCCGGCGCGCAGTGATCCCGTGAACCCGACAGCCCGGATCAGCGGATGTTGAGCCAAAGCGGTTCCCACCTCGATCCCGTCGCTTTGAACCAACGAGAAAACGCCAGGATGAAGCCCGGTTGCTTTCACCGCAGCCTCAATCGCTTGTGCCACTATCTCTCCGGTGCCCGGATGGGCGGGGTGGCCTTTGACGACGACCGGACAACCCGCAGCCAGTGCCGCAGCGGTGTCGCCACCCGCAACCGAGAAAGCCAGTGGAAAGTTCGATGCGCCAAAGACCGCAACCGGGCCAATCGGGCGCTGGATCATCCGCAGGTCCGGACGGGGCAGGGGCGCGCGATCCGGCATTGCCGGGTCGCGACGAAGGTCCAGATAATCTCCCTGCTCGATATGATCCGCAAAGAGGCGAAGCTGCCCGACGGTTCGACCGCGCTCTCCTTGTAGACGCGCCTCGGGCAGTCCGGTCTCCTGGCAACCGATCTCGGTGATGATGTCCCCGCGTGCGTCAATTTCATCGGCAATTTTGTGCAGGAACGCGGCACGCTCCGCCCGAGAGGACCACCCGTATGACACAAACGCCTCTTCTGCGGCTCTGACGGCGGCATCGACATGCGCAGCAGTTCCTGTCGAGAATTCGCGACTTGGCCCATGGGCGGGTTGGGAAGCAAACTTGGTGTCTGTATCTACCCATTCTCCCGCAATCAGGTGTTTTCCGGTCAACATATACAGGTCTTTCTTAAATCAGGCCGCGAGCGGTCAGGTTTCGCATCAGGTGGGAGGCCCCAAATTGCCACTCGGGGCATTCGGTCGACAGGCGTACCGTGTTTGTCAGTGCGCCCAGTTTGTCATTGGTTATCGTGACGATATCACCAAGCTTGTGCGTGAATCCGCTGCCCGGCGTGTCGCGATCTTGTGTCGGTGCAAACAGTGTTCCGAGAAACAGCAGGAATCCGTCAGGGTATTGATGGTGCCGACCAATGGTCTGGTTGACGAGATCGACGGGATCGCGGCTGATCTGAGACATGGATGAATGCCCGTTCAGCACAAAACCATCGGACCCCGTTACAGTCAAAGTCAACTCGGCAGATCGGACATCGTCGAGCGTAAACGTGTCGTCGAACAGCCGGATCATCGGGCCAATCGCACAGGATGCGTTGTTGTCCTTGGCTTTGCTCAGCAACAAGGCCGATCGCCCTTCGACATCGCGCAGGTTCACGTCATTGCCCAGCGTTGCGCCTTTGATTTCGCCCTTGGACGTGACCACCAGCACGACTTCGGGCTCGGGATTATTCCAGGTCGAGATCGGGTGCAGTCCGATCAGGGCACCATGGCCGACGGAAGACAGAACCTGTGCTTTCGAGAAAACCTCAGCGTCCGGGCCTATTCCAACTTCCAGATAAGGGCTCCACAGCCCCTCCGATATCAACGCATCCTTGACCGCTGCGGCCTCTGGTGAGCCCGGAATGATGTTCGACAGGCTGTCTCCTATGCGCGCGCCTATTCTGGCACGGATTTCCTCGGCCTTGGCCGGATCACCTGCCGCCTGTTCTTCGATGACGCGCTCGACCATGGAGCGGGCGAAAGTTACCCCGCAGGCTTTGACCGCCTGAAGATCGCAGGGCGCCAGCCATTGGTGGTCTGCGTCCGGCGGCCCGAGTGAGACCCCTTTTGCATTGCGGACATATTCCGCAGCGTCTTCCCTTTCCAGAATGTCCCGGACGGTTGGGGCTGTCTTGGATGTTATATCTATGATCTGGCCGTCGCGCAGTGTTACCACGCAGGGGCCAATATCCGCGCGTTCGATGCGGCCCAGCCACAATCCGCCGGGTTCCAGATTCAGTGAAGTCATTTCAATCTCTCAGGTTGTATGCTTTTGCAGCGTTTCCGCCCAGCACTGCGCGGCGCTCGCTGTCCGACAGGGCGCGCAGCAGCGTATCCGTTGTGTCGACCCAGCGATCATAGCTGCTGGCCAGTGTACAGACCGGCCAGTCACTGCCCCAGATCAGTCGGGACGGCCCGAATGTGTCCAGCAGATGCTGAACATAGGGTGTCAGATCCTCGGTTTTCCAGTCTGACGCCGCCTCGGTTACCAGGCCGGACAGTTTGCACCATGCAGTCGTGTCTCGGGCCAATGCCGCCATGTCGTCTGCCCAGCCGTCCATTACGGTGTCCTTGATCAGAGGTTTGGACCCGTGATCTATGACAACTGTCATCTCAGGGTGCCGCGCCAATAGCTTTCGCAATGGGGCAAGGTGCTGGGGCAGGGTCAACGCGTCAAAGGTCAGGTTATGGTGCTGAACGGCCGCAAACGCGGGTGCCAGCGCGTCATTTGTCATCCAGTTCGGATCGGCGATGTCCTGTATCATCGGTCGCAGCCCTACCAAAGCGGGATGCGCAGCAAAATCCGCGATCCGCGCCGGAGCGTCTGCGGCTTCGAAATCGACCCAACCGACGACACCTTTGATGAAGTGTGTTTGGTCTGCGAGCGACAGCATGAATTCGGTTTCCGCCCGCGTCGGGGCGGCCTGAACAAGCACAGTCCCTTCGATCCCGGCTTTCGCCAGAAGAGGGCTTAGGTCGTCCGGCAGGAAATCCCTGTAAAGAGGTGCCAGCTCTGGGGTCAGCCAGCCATAATCGCCGCGGGACAAGGCCCAGAAATGCTGATGCGCATCCAGTCTCATTCCACAACACCTTTTTTGAGGATGATATTGCCATAGAGTCTGCGCTCGCCTGTCTGGACAATTGCAAAAGCCGTAGAGGCGCGGTCATAGAATGCGAACCGCTCCAAACTCTGAATCTGTACCGGGTTGTCGGCCATTTCATGGATGATGCGCTGAAAATCGGTTACGGCATCCGGCGTGGCGTCAGGGTCGCCGACGACCTGCATGGTCAGGGCCGGGTCCGGGACAAATCGGTCCAGAGGCATGACGCTCAGCACGGCGTGCAAGACATCGCTGGCTGTCGAGCCATCCGCCCGAATGCACGTAGGACCTGTGCTGGAGCCCGGATAGTTGGCATCCGCGATCACGATCTCATCGCCATGGCCCATAGCCCGTAAGGTGAAAAGCAATTCCGGCGACAGAATGGGATCAATGTTACGCAACATGAGCGGCCTCCGACGGTAATGGGGCGTCCGGGCGGATCAGACCTTCGCTGCGCAGGTCGGACCACAGGTCAGCCGGAATCTCGTGGTTCAGCAAGGCCACGTTCGCCTGAACCTCGGCGGCGTTTACGGCGCCGGGTATCACTGTCTTGACGCTGGGGTGGCCCAGAACGAATTGCAGGGCAGCGGCGATCAGGGGCGTGCTATGTGAGGCGCAAACGGTCTCGATCTTGCGAACGCGATCAAGGATCTGCTCCGACGCGTCGGTGTAGTTGTATTTGGCACCGGGTACGGCCCCTGTGGCAAGGATGCCGGAATTGTAAGGCCCGCCCAGAATAATGCCGACATCGCGCTTTTCGCAAAGCGGCAAAAAACTGTCCAATGCCTCCTGTTCCAGCAAAGTATAGCGCCCGGCCAGAAGGAAGCCGTCAAAGTCACCCAACCCCAGAAGTTTTTCGCAAACCTGCCATTCATTCACACCCGCACCGATGGCTGCGATTTCCCCAGCGTCGCGCAACTCGACCAATGCCCTGTACCCGCCTCCGTCAAACAGTTCGCGGACCTTGGCGTCCGACATCTCTTGACTGCCCTGACTGAAGACACACACATCGTGGACCAGCAGAATATCTGCGTTCGCCACTCCGATGCGGTCCCGGCTGGCTTCATATGATCGCATGACACCGTCATAGGTATAGTCGAACACAATGCGCTTTTGCGGGACGTCCACAAAGGATTCCGGCGTCACCTCATGGGGTTCACAGTCCAACAGCAACCGCCCGATCTTGGTACTTAGCTGAATGTTCTCGCGCCCAAAGCGCCGGATTGCATCGCCAAAGCGGGTCTCGGACCGGCCCAGACCATATTGGGGCGCGGTGTCAAAAAAACGGATGCCTGCATCATAGGCGGTCTGTAACGCCGCCTGTGCGTCTTCTTCCGAGACCTTTCGATACAGATTCCCCAGCCCTGCACCGCCAAATCCCATACGGGTCAGGGGAACCGGGCGCATTGTGCGGTTGTTCAGAAGTTCGGTGCTTAAAACAGTCATCCTGCCTCTCGGGTCGGTTGCGTGGATTGGGTGAAAAGATGGGGTTGATCCTGTTGCAACAGCTCGATCCGTGGCAACAACTGACCAAGATGCCGCCGCATCGCCGCCTGCGCGGCGTGCTCGTCACGGTTCTGAATGGCTATGTGAATTGCGCGATGCTCGCCCAGCGTTTCGATGACGCGTCCGGGCGTGGGCAACAGCAACAGCCGGGCGCGGCTGACCTGCAACGACACGGTTTTCGCGACATCCGCCAGACGGGCAAAACCCGTAAACTCCATGAGCAGTGCATGAAATTCTTCATCCGCTTCATAAAGGCCCCGGACGTCTTGGTCTTCGACCAAAAGAGATTGAAGACGCATGTTGCGATTCAGTTTGACGTTCTGGTCTTCCGTAAGATCGCGGGTTACCTTGGCTACGGTTGCCAATTCCAGCGCCTCGCGCAGGAACATGCCTTCACGAATTTCGGCCATCGACAGAAAAGACACGCGCGTTCCGGACTGCGGTACAACATCCACCAGACCTTCCGAGGCCAGCCGGGCAATCGCTTCGGCTACAGGCGCGCGCGACACGCCGAGACGCCCACATATCGGGGCTTTTCTCAGGATTTCTCCGGGTGCAAAGTCCAGGGATAAAATGGCTTGCTTAATTGCTTTATAGACCCTTTGACCAAGCGATCCTGAACCGGAAGAGATGTCTCTGAGGAGAAGCGCGTTGATGTCCTGGGGTTTGCTCATAAGCTGCCGGTTACCATACTAACATGTTAGTTGACAAGTGGTGAGGGGCGGTTTAGCACTGCTGCCAATTTAGCGGGAATGAGATGCAAACAGATCAGGGAACTAGGGCCGCAGAGATGCCGACCCGGGATGTTGTTCGATTGAACCCGGACGACAATGTTGTCATTGCGCTGCGTGATTTGTCGGCAGGGGAAAAACCATCCGGTGTGCCCGAGCGTTTACAAAGCGCAATCTCGCGCGGACACAAAATCGCCGTTGCCCCGATCGCGGCGGGTCAGAATGTTATCCGATATGGCCAGATCATAGGGCAGGCAAAATCCGATATCGCGCCGAGCGAGCATGTTCACGTCCATAATCTGGGCATGGGAGCGCATCAGCAGGACTATGCCCACGCAAGCGCAAACAAACCACTGCCCGAAATTGCCCAACAACGAACCTTTCAGGGATTTCACCGGGCCGACGGGAAGGTCGGAACCCGCAACTACGTTGGCATTCTGACAACTGTCAATTGTTCGGGTTCTGTCGCGCGTTTTATTTCTGAGGCCGCCGAAAAGAGCGGTTTGCTGGATGACTTCCCCAATGTCGACGGCGTTGTGCCAATAGTGCACGGTACAGGCTGCGGGATGTCGGGCAAGGACGAAGGCTATGCCACATTGTTCCGGACTTTGGCGGGCTACGCCCAGCATCCGAACTTTGCTGGAATTTTGCTTATTGGTCTTGGCTGTGAGGTGATGCAGGTTGCCGATCTTGTGGGAGGGCGTCCCATTCGTTCAGACGGGGTGCTGCGCTACATGACCATTCAGAATGAAGGCGGTACGCGCAAAACCATCGAGCGTGGTCTGGCTGAAATTCGCGGGATCGCCGAGTTGGCGAATGCCGTGAAACGAGAGCCCGCACCGATCAGCGAAATCACGGTTGGCATGCAATGCGGCGGCTCGGACGGGTATTCCGGCATCACCGCGAATCCGGCTTTGGGCTATGCCTCGGATTTGCTGGTGCGTCATGGCGGCACGACGATCCTGTCCGAAACCTCCGAGGTTTATGGTGCGGAACATTTGCTGACCCGCAGGGCGGAAACCGTTGATGTGGGCAAAAAACTCATCGACCGTATCCACTGGTGGGAAAACTATACCGAACGCAATGGCGGCGAGATGGACAACAACCCGAGCCCGGGCAATAAACGTGGCGGGTTAACGACCATTCTCGAGAAATCGCTGGGTGCGGTTGCCAAGGGTGGAACTGCTCCGATGCGCGACGTTTATAAATTTGGCGAGATCGTCGACAAGAAAGGCTTTGTCTTTATGGACAGTCCGGGGTTTGACCCATGCTCGGTGACGGGACAGGTGGCTTCGGGATCGAACCTGATTGTATTCACCACCGGGCGCGGGTCCGTTTCCGGTTATCAGCCGACGCCTTGCATAAAGCTAGCGACAAATTCCGAGATGTATGCGCGCATGGCCGACGACATGGACCTGAATTGCGGCGACATTGTCACTGACGGGATCAGTATCGAAGCCAAGGGCGAGGAATTGTTCGAGATACTGATCCGCGTGGCCTCGGGCGAGAAAACCAAAAGCGAGGCGCTTGGCTTTGGCGGGGTTGAATTTGTTCCCTGGCAAATCGGCGCGGTTATGTAATCGTACACCTTAGGTCCTACTGCAGCGGCGGAATTTGGCCATAGTTACCTTATATACTGGATGCGTGGCGCGCTGGTGCAGGCAGAGTGGCGTTGAAGGAGTTTTGTCCGCCCACCCAGGATAAGATTGTCTCAACAGGCCACACGCCCCCTCTCGACATGGCTGGTTTGCGTGTCAAAGATGGCGCCACACGGATTGTATTGGCCGTGGTTGATCGGGTGAACAGGAGATTAGCATTTTGCAGGATCACGGGTATAAGGCCGGGCGGCTGAATCTGCCCTTTGTTGGCATTTCCACCTTCGCCAAATCTCCATACCTTGCAGATTGGGACAGTATTGATGCCGATATCGCCGTTCTCGGCGCACCGTTTGATTTCGGCACCCAGTGGCGACCAGGTGCGCGGTTCGGACCGCGGGCGGTACGCGAGGCCTCGACCCTGTTCAGTTTTGGCCATGCCGGAGCCTATGATCACGAGGATGACACGACCTATCTGGATGGTTCGGTGCGAATGATCGATCTGGGTGATGCTGATATCATCCACACCAAGACCGAAGAGAGCCATGCCAACATTGCGTATGGTGTAGGCAAAATCCTGCAAGCGGGTGCGTTGCCCGTGACCATTGGCGGAGATCACTCGATCAACATCCCCTGCATCAACGCCTTTGCCGAGGATTGTGCTCAGAACGGGCCGATCCATGTGGTGCAAATAGATGCGCATCTGGATTTTGTCGATGAGCGCCACGGCGTGACTGCCGGGCATGGCAACCCGATGAGACGGGCGATCGAGAAAGATCATGTCTCGGGCATGACGCAGCTGGGTATTCGAAATGTCTCATCGACTGCGAAAGAAGGGTACGAAGATGCCCGCCGACGCGGGTCGGATATCCTGTCGGTTCGGCAGGTGCGCAAGCTGGGGACCGAAGGGGTACTGGCGCGTATCCCGCAAGGTGCGCGGTATTATGTGACGATAGATATCGACGCGTTTTGTCCGTCGATAGCAGCGGGCACTGGAACGCCCAACCATGGCGGGTTTCTCTACTACGACGTGCTTGAGATCCTACAGGGCTTGGCCAAACGCGGGGACGTTGTGGGTATCGATCTGGTCGAAGTGGCCCCGGCCTATGATCCGACCGAAAGCACCCAGATTCTGGCGGCCCAGCTGTTGCTGAATTTTCTGGGGTTCATCTTTCACGAACGCGCCAAACGATAAAGGCGGGCTTGTCGCAATGGCCTTTCGCAATTCGTGATGCACCTTGGGCGAATTTTTTGGTGATGGATATCCGCAACGCGGGACCAAGCGACGATTGCTCGACGTGACTGAACACCGGAGTTGAAATATAGAGAGACTGTGTAGTGCTTCCATTGCTCTGAGGAGATACCCAAAATGAAAAGTAATGCAAACAAGCTGTTAGTGATTTCCACTATCGCTCTTTTGGCCTCGGGTTCGGTATTTACTGCTTCTACAAAACCAGCAAGCGCAGAGGCTGGGTATTTCTGGGATGAAACCGTTGAGTCTGTGGATAGAAGCCCTTGGATATTTGAAGGCACAAATGTTTTTGGCGAATTGGCACGAGTTCCACCGTCAGATTGGGTACGTACTCTGGAAAAAACGGCATACCCAACTGAGCTTGAGACTTTTGTTTTTACAGCTAGCAATAATGAAGAACAGAACATCAACGATTGGTTGCACCAAACGCATACCGATAGCTTTTTGATTTATCACGATGGCAAATTGGTCGCTGAAAAGTACTTCAATGGCATGAGAGCTGATACGCCTCACCGCATTCACTCGATCACCAAGACAGTGTTGGGCATGGCAGCAGGGCTGGCGGTTGAGGCGGGAGAATTAGATCCTAAGAAGCTGATCACCGAATACCTGCCAGAGTTGGAAGGCCCAGCATTCAAAAATACAACGGTTAGACACCTCCTTGATATGACCGCTGCTGTTGATTGGAAAGATGCTTCTAGCGGCTATTTAGACGATGCCGGTGATCTGTTCTGTGCGTTTGGTCAGGACCTCTCAGAAAAAGTAGAAGTTTGTGATACAGAGTCTGGCGTCAAGGAGTACATGATCTCTCTGAGTGATCGCGAGACCTTGGTGGAAGACGGTGAAGTTTATAGTTACCGTTCAGTGCTATCTGCACTGCTGGGTATGGTTATCGAGTCGGCAACTGGAGAAAGCTATCTGGATGTACTTGCCGAGTTGTGGCAGGACATCGGTGGTCAGGACCCTGCATATAGCGAACTAGGGCCCAAAAGGATTGTGCAAACGAGTGGTGGGTTATTTACCAGCTCTCGTGACCTATTGCGATTTGGCATAATGATGCTGGTCAACGGAAAGGTTAACGACACTCAGGTTATTCCTCCGGATTGGATAGCTGACACGATTCAAGCAAATGATGACGTCATCGCAGCTTATGAGAAAAGCGCATATGCAGAGGTGTTTGAGGGCTTCCACTACCGTAACCAAGTCTGGGTTAAAGACAGAGAAAAAGGTGCGTTTTACGGCATTGGTGTCTATGGGCAGCTGTTGTATGTGAACCAAAAAGCCAATGTGGTTATGTTGAAGCTATCAAGCCAGCCAGACGTTCAAAATACGCCTATGTATCTGGACTCGATGGTTGCGATGAAAGGCATTGCAGAGACTTTGAGTAAATGAATTTCAGATTATCTTAATCTAGTAAGCTGAGCCAAATGGTTCGGCTAATACTACGGAAAGACTTAACAGGGTCGTCGGGTTAGTACCGGGTGACCTCTACCGCGACCGCCGCAAACACCACACCAATCAACAGAGCTTTTGTATTCACCGCCGAAAGGCTGGGTAGTTTAACCCGAAGAGACAGGGCTATGATCATACCCCCTGTCAACCCAGTCGCAACTGAATAGATCATGCTACTTTTGTCTGCGTTGAGACCGATCAATATGCCGACTGCAAGCGACGCGACAAAGTATGCGCGTAGCCATCCAGACATGTGTCCGGGGTGGGTCTTATAGAGAAAGATATTCACCCCAAACAAATGCAAGGAATAGGCCAACGTTCCAATCGCGTAGAGCTCAGGCGATGTTCCCGTTGTTTGCATGACGGTAATGGCAAGCAGGCAATTATAGGTTCCGAGCGCGACTGTGTCCAAGCCAAGCGACAACCTGTTATCGGCCCCCGTGTAGCGACTGGCTTCCAGCAAGTAGTAAATGAGAAATCCTAGGAGCGAATAACCGAACAGCGAGTTTTCCCATTTCCCATTTGCAGCCAAATCGGCCGACAATTCACCGATTTTTGGCAGTAAGAAAAGGAAGGCATAGCCAAGTCCGATCCCGGATGAAAAATCAGAAAGCCAGGCTGCTAGGGCAGGGAATCTCCGGTAAAAAGACACGCAGAAGACGTGAACAGTGCCGATGACTGCGATCGATGTTATCGCGAGGTATGTCGATGCGTCGAACACGGCTAAGATCCAATGATCACATTACAATTTGTATGAGACACCCGTTGTGATCGAAAGCACAACCCAAAAAGTGAAGATGGTGTAGTGGTGGCTTTCTCACAGAACGCTGCGACTTGATCGTTAGATTGCCAATGGTATTGAAAAATCAACAGCAGCTATAGTCTGCACTTCCGGCATTGATGCACGGCGCAGCATTCTGCAACTTGGGCTCGAAGCGGACAATGCGCTCCGAGCCCTGTTTCTTATGCCTGCTCGACTTTCTGCAAAAGGCTGATCTTGATCCCTACGTGTTCTCTTACGCCCCGATGATGTTGTGGCCGGGACCGTAAGGGAAGCCGGTGATATTCTCGGCCCCATCTTCTTCGACCACCAGAATGTCATGCTCACGGTAGCCTCCGGCTCCGGGTTGACCTTCGGGGATCCACAGCATCGGTTCGATGGACACGACCATGCCGGGTTCCAGAACCGTGTCGATATCCTCGCGCAGTTCCAGACCGGCCTCGCGCCCGTAATAGTGGCTGAGAACGCCGAAGGAGTGGCCATAGCCGAAGGACCGGTACTGCAGCAGGCCCTCATCTTCAAAGAACCGGTTGATCTCGGCGGTGATGCCGGAACAGGTCGCGCCGGGTTTGATCAGGCTCAGGCCCAGTTCGTGGGCGGCGACGTTGGCCTTCCAGATGCGCAGGCTTTCGGCGTCAGGCTCGCCCAGAAACAGGGTCCGTTCCAGAGCGGTGTAATAGCCCGAGATCATCGGGAAAGTGTTCAGCGACAGGATATCGCCCTTTTGCAGCGCGCGTTTGGTGACCGGGTTATGCGCGCCATCGGTGTTGAGGCCGGACTGGAACCAGACCCATGTGTCACGGTATTCGGCATCTGGGTAGGCGCGAGCAATCTCAGCCTCCATCGCGTCGCGGCCTGCCATGGCGATCTCGATCTCGGTTGCGCCTTCGCGGATGGCGGCGTGGATGGCAGCCCCGCCGACATCAGCGGTGCGAGCACCGCCTTTGATCAGCTCGATCTCTTCGGCGGATTTCACCATCCGGGCAGCCATGGTGTCGGGCGCGATGTCGACCAGTTCAGGCTGGCCCAGCATCGCCAAAGCGGTGTCCCGCGCGGCCAGAGTCAGGTGGTCGCTTTCAATCCCGATCCGTTTCGCGCTGCCAATCAAGCTGGCCACTGCGCGCCAGTAATTGTCGCGCTTCCAATCGGTATAGATCACGTTGTCCTCGACCGAACGGCGCCACGGCTGACCTGCGTCGATATTGGCTGAAACGGTCGTGCAGGCGTCCTGCGTGACCACGCAGCCATAGGGTCGGCCAAAAGCGCAATAAAGAAAGCCCGAGTAATAGGCGATGTTCTGCATCGAGGTCAGCAGGACCACCGGAATATCCCGCGCTGCCATGATGGCGCGCAGTTTGCCCAGACGGCGGTCGTATTCGCCTTTGCTGAACGGCAGAGGAGCCTTGTCGCCATTGTGGCAGGTGAAGAATTCGGGGCGATTTGTCATGGTCTGGTCTCTCATCTTTGCCGGGCGGCAAACCCGGCCACTTGTCCCGGCGTTCAGGACAGGCGGTCTCGGGGTCCGAGAGCCGATCATTCCAGTGCGTCCGCGACGCCATCGCGGCTGGGATGAACGGTTAAATCGTTAGATCAGGCCTGCGCTTGCGTCAAGCGGGGGAAAGCCCCCGCAGACGCTCGGACCGGCGGCGCAGCAATTCGACCGTGGTCAGCAGCGCGATCGAGATCACCACAAGGATCGTCGCCACCGCCAGGATGGTCGGGCTGATCTGTTCGCGCAGGCCGGTGAACATCTGCCACGGCAGGGTCTTTTGGCTGGCCGAGCCGACAAACAGTACCACGACCACCTCGTCGAATGAGGTGATGAAGGCAAAGAGGCCACCCGAGATCACGCCCGGCAGGATCAGCGGCATCTGGATTGAAAAGAACGTCCGCACCGGACCCGCACCCATATTCGCCGCCGCCCGCGTCAGCGAGCGGTCAAAGCCCACCAGCGTTGCTGTCACGGTGATGATGACAAAGGGAATGCCCAGAACAGCGTGGGCGAGGATCACTTTCACATAGCCCACGAAGTTCTTGTTCATGCCCAGCGTGCCCTCCAAAAAGCGGCCGATGTCGCTGTAGAAAAAGAACATGCCGGTCGCCGAGATGATCAGCGGCACAATCATGGGCGAGATGAGGATGCCCATGATGGCACGGCGACCGGGCACATGGCTCTGGCTCAGGCCGATGGCCGCCAGCGTGCCCAGCGAGACCGAGATCACCGTCGCAATCGGGGCGATGATCAGCGAGTTCTTGAAGCTGCGCTGCCATTCATTGTTGGTGAAGAAGTCGCGGTAATGCTTCAGCGAGTACCCCTCTGGGTCGAGACGCAGCATTTCCGGCGTGAAGGTAAAGAAGTCCTGCGCGTTGAACGACAGCGGCAGCACCACAAGGATCGGGGTGATCAGGAAGACAAAGATCGCGCCGCAGATGACCCGGAACAGGTAGTGATAGAAAACCTGCTTCGGCGTCAGATAGGGCAGCAGTTTGCGGCGATAACGGCCTTCGTACAGCCAATAGATGAACCACGAAAAGAACCAGCCGCCCAGCAGGCCCAGAACGCCGCCCATCGGGCCGGACGCCAAGAAGCCCAAGATGCCAAAGCCAAGGATGGTGATCCAGCGGGCCAGCGTCTCGTTTTTGAGGACGGTGATGTAGACCCATGCCAGCGCGGCGATCAGGGCGGCCCCGGCGATGATGCCCAGAAGGATCGAGCCGTTGCCTGCGCCGACGAAAATACCGGCAAAGGCCCCTGCCAGCGCAACGCTGGGCAGGACCATCGACAGAGGTTTGCGGGATATCGGAGTAAGTGCGGCCATGTCGATTATCCCAGCTTCACGTTATCAATGCCGACGATCTTGTCGTAACACCAGTAGAGCAACAGCACGACGCCCAGCAGGATCGTACCCAGCGCAGCCGCCAGCCCCCAGTTCAGTGAGGACGAGATGTGGTAGGCGATCCGGTTCGAGATGAAGACGCCCTTGGTGCCGCCGACGATTTCCGGCGTGATGTAGTAGCCGATCGCCAGAATGAACACGAGGATCGAGCCCGCGCCGATGCCCGGGATGGATTGCGGGAAATAGATGCGCCAGAAGGTCGTCCAGTTCGTCGCGCCCATGGATTTAGCGGCACGGGTGTAGGATTCGGGTATGGTCTGCATCACCGAATACATCGGCAGGATCATGAACGGCAGCAGGATATGGGTCATCGCCGTGATTGTGCCAATCTGGTTGTTGATGATCACCAGTCTCGCGTCATCGGCCACCAGCCCCAGCCAGACCAGCGTTTCGTTGATCACCCCCTGTTGTTGCAACATCACCTTCCATGCCGAGGTCCGCACCAGAAGCGAGGTCCAGAAGGGCAACAAGACAAGGATCATCAACAGGTTCGACACCCGCATCGGCAGCGTCGCAAGCAGATAACTCACCGGATAGGCCAACAGGATACAGGCCCCGGTAATCACCAGCGACATGAACAGCGTACGCCCGAACAGCTTGATCAGGATCTGCTTGTCCTCGGGCTGCGATTGCGCGCCTTCGGGCGTGCGGCGCATATCAACCGCGTTCAGGAAGTAACCATTGGTGACGGCAGGAGAGTGCGTCTTGATCACCGCCCAAGTCTGCGGCTCGCCCCAACCCTCGTGGATTTCGATGACCTGATCTTTGAATGGTCCATCGGTTTCGGGGTCCAGCTTGCCCATTTTCCGACCCGAGCGGCGGAACATCGAGGACATGCCTGTCTCTTCGTAGTTCAGGCGCGAGCCTAGTCGGGTATGTGTCTTGTTGTCGACCGCCACAACCATGTCGCGGACAAAGGCGTCATAAACCGCCTCATCCGGCAGCTCGCCGCTGGTTTCATCCCAGTTTTGCAGGGCTTCGACCGTCAGGGGTAGGGTTTCCTGCACAATGCTGTTTTCCACCGACCGGAACAGCATCGAAGCAATCGGAACGATGAACGAGAACAGGACAAACAGCAGCAGTGGGGCCACCAGCATCAGCGCGCGCAGCTTTTGCCGCCGTAATGAACGTGCCAGCGATTGCTTGAGCGGCGTTCCGTCCGCGGCCAACATAGGTCCGGCGTTTTGGCTTGCGTCAGTCATCGGTGCCCCTTGGGTTTTCTTTGGTCCGAGGGCGGCGCACCGCCCCCGACTGTATCATGAAATCAGACGTTTATTGCGCCAGCCACGCCTGGAATTTAGCGTCGATGTCGTCGCGGTAGTCGGCCCAGAACTCGTAGTTATACAGGAACGTGTTCTTGGCGTTTTCCGGATCGGTCGGCATATGCGGCGCCATGTCGATGCCCAGTTCGGCATGCTGACCGACCAGCGGAGCCGACGAAGCACGGGCCGGGCCGTACGAAATGTAAGCGGCTTGATCCGCCAGACGTTGCGTATCCGTAGCGAACTTTACGAATTCCTTGACCTTGGCGAGGCGATCTTCACTCAGCCCAGCCGGAATGATCCAGCCGTCCAGATCGAACACCTGTGCATCCCACAGCATCGCAAACGGCTGGTCCTGTTCTTCGATCGCCGAGAACCAGCGGCCATTGTAGGACGTGCCCATTACAACCTCACCATCGGCCAGGAGCTGAGGAGGTTCCGCCGCAGCGCCCCACCAGACAACCTGATCTTTGATCGAGCCCAGCTTATCGAGCGCCTGTTGCTGCCCTTCCTCTGTTGCCAACACATCGTAGACATCATCCTTGGCAACACCGTCGCAGAGCAACGCCCATTCCATGTTGTTGATCGGGCGCTTCTCCAGAGCACGTTTGCCGGGGTAGGCTTCAAGGTCGAACATTGCACAGATCGAGTCAGGGGCAGAGGCACCAGATGGCAGCAAATCGGGGCGATAGGCTGCCGTTGTCGAGTAGACGATCTGGGGGATAAAGCAATCACTGACCAGCAAGTCGCCAAAATCATCTTCTGCCGATGTTCCGTCGGGCGCTGCGGCAAGCAGCTCGTTGGGATCAATTTCCATCGCGAGACCTTCGTCACACAGACGGATTGCATCCGCCGCAACGACGTCCACCAGATCCCATGTGATGTTGCCAGCCTCATTCATCGCACGCAGTTTTGCGACCGCTTCCGGCGAGCTTTCGTCCCAGACGATGGTCACGCCAGGATTCATCTCCATAAATGGTTCAGCATACGCCTTGGATTGTGATTTCTGATAGGCTCCACCCCAGGACACGAGTGTCATCTCTTCGGCGGAAACGCCGCCAGCAGCCGTCGCAAGGGCCGCTGCGGTCAGCAGTGTTTTGGTTGGTTTCATGTGTTACTCCCAGTACTTCCCGTTTGTTGTATGGTCAGCTGACGCACGGGTTTTCGCCAGCCGGTCCCTCAGTGAAGCCGCATCTGTCCTGCGCGGCTTGGTCTATGCGTCCAGCGCACGACAATCCTGTGCGAGCCAGCCGATCTCGATCTCTTGGCCGGGTTTCAGACGGATGGCATCGGGGGCGTTTCGTGTCTTGACAATGAATTCGTCATTGCCGGCCACCGACATGCGGAAGCGGAACACGTCACCCATATAGATGAATTCCTTGACCGTCGCTTTCAGCGTATGCGCGTCAGCATGCAGCCGATCCTTGTTGAATTCAACGCGTTCGGGCCGGATCGAAACCTTTGTGCGATCGCCCGCATTATGCACGTTGATCGGCACTGCGTCGATTTCCGAGCCGTCGTCCAGCTGAACGAGGCATGTGTCACCATCGATGGATTTCACCACACCTTCCAGCGTGTTGTTTTCGCCAATGAACTGCGCGACGAAGCTGTTTTCGGGCTCTTCATAAAGCTGATCCGGCGGGGCCAGTTGCTGAATGCGTCCATCGTCGAACACCGCAACGCGGTCGGACATGGTCAGCGCTTCGGTCTGGTCATGGGTTACGTAGACTGTGGTGATGCCCAACTCATGCGCCAGACGGGTGATTTCAAACTGCATATGTTCGCGCAATTGCTTGTCCAACGCGCCCAGAGGCTCGTCCATCAGGACCAGCTCGGGCTCGAAAACCAGTGCGCGGGCCAGCGCGATCCGCTGTTGCTGCCCCCCGGAAAGCTGTGCAGGACGACGGCCGCCAAACATGCCCATCTGCACCATGTCCAGCGCGCGCTTGACCTTTGCCTCGCGCGTGGATTTGTCCATTTTCCGAACTTCCAGCGGGAACGAGAGATTTTCGGCCACGGTCATATGCGGGAACAGGGCGTAGTTCTGAAACACCATCCCAATACCGCGTTTGTGCGGAGGGATGTTGTTGATGGGGCTTCCATCCAGCAGAATTTCACCATGGGTGGCAGTTTCAAAACCGGCCAGCATCATCAAGCAGGTCGTCTTGCCCGATCCGGACGGCCCCAGCATGGTCAGGAATTCGCCTTTTGGCATCGCCAGGTTCAAGTCTTTTACAACGAGGTTCTCGCCATCATAAGACTTTTGGACGCGTTGAAATTCAACAAACGCGGCATCATTATTCGTGTCGGTCACAAGACCCCCTGTTGCGTCAATTTATGATCCGGTTTGGTCCGGATTTCATTGATCATGGCCTGCATTAAAGACGCAGCAATGCGGAACTGGCAAGACGGAATTGTTCGTTTACCGGTAACGAAATGAATTTCTGCTAATTTTTTAGCGTGTTAAGACGTGTCATGTGCCAGGCAAGGCTCTGGTTGCTTGACAAGACAGGTTTGCCCAGCCGCGCCTCGACCTGTGCAAGGATTGCGGCAGTCCTGAGGTTTGTGCAACTCAGGAAAACAGCTTCAACTGAAGGATCCGATCCCAGCGCGACGGCAGCTTCGAGGACTGATTGGGGGGTGATGCGGGCGACTTTGGCTTCCTCAGATTCTCCAAATGTGCCAAAGATATCCATGGAAACACCCTGCTGCGCAAAGGCTTGACGCAGGGGTGTGTTGACCTCTTCCACATAGGGTGACAACAGCGCAAATCGCGACACCCCCAGATCGGCTGCACAGGCGACGGCCGCGCGCAACGGGTTTGTTACCGTGTGCACATTGCAGGTTTTCTTGACCATTTCTTCAACCCGGTCAGAACCAATGACAGAGCTCGCCGATGTGCAGGCATATCCTACAACCCGGTAAGGTTGGGACTTGGGCAGCAGGTCCGCCGCCCGGGGCAAGTCTTTCTCCATCCGGGACAAACTGTCGGTCGTGACATTCGCGCCGCTGGGTATCCGCGTGACATAGAGCGGGTCCGAACCATCGCCGAACCAGGTTCGGAATTCGGGTTCAATGGTTTCGTCAGCCTGCAATACGATCAGCCCCATGGGATTGGGGTGCGTGTCATTTTCGTCCAGACGATAAGGCATCATGGTCATATTTGAGGAATCTCCGATTCAGAACGCGGGCTGAGATATTGAGGGGTCGTTTCTGTGATCACGATATTCTCTTCATGCACCATGATCTTTCCGTTCACTTCAATTCCCGGCTCGAGGGTCAGTACCATTCCCGGCTGCAATTCCGTGTGATCGGTTGGAATCAAAGAGGGCCATTCGGTCAATGACATTCCCAGTCCATGACCTAAGCGTCCGGCGTCCGTTCCGCTGTTGCCATCCGTCAGAACCTTATTCATTGTCTCGAACAGATTTGCTGCCGTTGTTCCGGGTCGGGCGAATTCAAACGCGGCGTCCGAGGCTTCGATCAATCTGGAATGCGCGTCGCGCACGGTCGGCGCGGGGGGGCCAACAGACCAGTTACGGTCGAAATCGCAGAAATAACCATCCCAGACCAGACCGGTGTCGAGCATCAGGACATCGCCCGTTCTCAAAGGTTCGGGACGGGCAGGCGAGATTACATCCGTATATCCACCCTGCTCGGCGCCACCGGCCAGATAAGGCACCCAGTCGGCACCCTCCTCAAGGCATAGAATCTGGAACTTGCGGAACACGTTGTCCAGAGCGACTCCTTTGGCCGCAATCTCTGGTATGCGTGCAAAAGCCCGGCCCGCAATATCGCAGGCGGTTTTGATTTTGGTGATTTCGGCCTCGGACTTGACCAACCTCAATTGGCGCAAAATACCCTGATCGCTGTCGATGAGTCGCGCGCCAAGTGCCGTTCGCACACGTGTCAAGTCTGCCAACGGCATACGAATGTGGGTCTCGTGGCCATCAGGCACGCCGATCACCCCGTCAGAAGGTGTCTTTTCCCGTATCGTATCAACCAATAGCGAGACCCCGTCGTCGCACAGATCAGGGGCAACCCAGGTCCGGATGTCGGTAATCCAGGTCTGTGCCATCAGGGCAGCGCCGATAGACGGGATGACGGCAATGGGTTTTCCGGCCAGCGGGACAATCAGAAACCATGGACGCGTCGGGCTTTCCCAGAAGCGGGTCAAATATCCGGTGAAATAGCGCAGGTCCGGTTCTGTCGTCAGTAACAGGGCGGATATACCGGCCCTTTCCATCATCTTTTGGGCGCGTCGGGTCCTGTCCTCAAACTCTGCTTGCGTGAACCCTCTCATTCGCCGATGTCCCGAGCCAGAGTGTAGAAGGCCATGCGTGTTTTTTGCATGGTGGTCGGCCCGCTGGCGGCTTTATTAGCAGCCCGCAAAGAACCGAGCACAAAAACCCGATGCATACTGCGCCTAGGGTATCTGGTCGCGATCCGCATGACCCCTCCGGAATTGAGATAGAGAGACGTCATCCAATTGTCATAAGCGTGTCAACCTTGATCCGGGCAACAGCGTGTCGGCCGTTGGGCAATGACGCTGCACCGAACCGCCAAGGCGCGAAGGTCACTGAGTCGTCGGTGTGAATGCCGAACACCGGATATACGGCTTAAACCGTGCAAACATAGTCCAATTTGTGGTGACACATCAGAGTGGTGCGGGTTGCGAAGATCGAGTAATTTGGCGCGGTAAGGTATATCTCTTTATTTACAATAACTTAAAACACCTCACAAGGCCGATAACCAGCAATTATGTGTGTCTCTGCCCTCAAATTTTGTGTGCGTCTCTATTTTCAAGACGTATTGGACGGGATAGACAATCCATACCTCCACAGAAAATACTCCACAACCTTCTAGGCTCAGGACCCATTGATATCAGTGGTTCGGCATGATTCACGGTTTGAAAACCGAGCGGTGACCATGTCTGATCTTTTCTGGCTGACGGATGCGCAG
>NZ_JBQFMP010000011.1:0-144392 GCF_056531905.1 Ruegeria sp. K11 | reverse complement strand
GTGTGCTCTTCCGATCTCCGCGCTTTGCGCGGCGCCCGGCCCAATGCCGCAAGGGGTATCGGCGGAGCCGATGGCACGCAGCGGGTGCGGGAGTGCCCCCGTTTTGGCTTTACACCTGACGGACCGCGCCTTTGGCGGCACTGGTGGTCAGCTTGGCATAGGCTTTGAGCGCGGTTGACACTTTGCGCTTGCGCGGTGCGGCAGGCTGCCAGCCGATTTCATCCTGCGTTTCGCGCCGGGCGGCCAGTTCCTCATCGGAGACGGCCAGATGGATCGTTCGGTTGGGAATATCGATCTCGATCCTGTCGCCGGTTTGCACCAGCCCGATCTCACCACCTTCGGCGGCCTCCGGCGAGACATGACCGATGGACAGACCCGAGGTGCCGCCCGAGAAACGCCCGTCGGTCAGCAACGCGCAAGCTTTGCCCAGACCTTTGGATTTCAGGTATGAAGTCGGGTACAGCATCTCCTGCATCCCCGGTCCGCCGCGCGGACCTTCGTAGCGGATGACGACCACGTCGCCTTCTTTCACCTTGCCGGTCAGAATGTCGTTCACCGCCTGATCCTGACTTTCGCAGACATAGGCCGAGCCGGTGAATTGCAGGATATTCGCGTCCACGCCCGCCGTTTTTACGATACAGCCGTCGCGCGCGATGTTGCCGAACAGCACGGCCAGACCGCCATCCTGACTGAACGCGTGTTCCTTGGACCTGATCACGCCGCCCTCGCGGTCTGTGTCCAGTTCCTTGTACCGGTTCGATTGGCTGAAGGCCTGAGTCGTCCGTACGCCACCCGGCGCGGCCTTGAACAGGTCCTGGGCCTTTGGGTTGTTGGCGACCTTGATGTCCCAATTGGCAATCGCTTCGCCCATCGTGCCGGAGTGGACTGTATTGCAATGCTCATGAAACAGCCCCGCGCGGCTAAGCTCGCCAAGGATCGAGAAAATACCTCCGGCGCGGTGCACGTCTTCCATATGCACGTTTTCGGTGTTGGGCGCGACCTTGCACAGGCATGGGACGCGGCGGCTGAGGCGATCCATGTCCTTCATGGTGAAATCGACCTCGCCCTCATGCGCGATGGCCAACAAGTGAAGCACGGTGTTGGTCGAGCCACCCATGGCGATATCCAGCGACATGGCGTTTTCAAACGCATCAAACGTGGCGATCTCGCGCGGGAGGAAACCTTTTTCGTCCAGATCATAATGGCGCTTGGTGATCTCGACGATACGGCGACCGGCCTCAAGGAACAACTCTTTCCGGTCTGAGTGCGTAGCCAAGGTCGAGCCGTTGCCCGGCAGGGCCAGACCCAGCGCCTCGGCCAGACAGTTCATCGAGTTCGCGGTGAACATGCCCGAGCACGACCCACAGGTGGGGCAGGCATTTTCTTCGATATGTTGGACCTGCTCATCGGTGAACCGGTCATCGGCGGCGGCGACCATGGCGTCCACAAGGTCGATCTTCTTGGCGTCCAGATCGGCGATGTCGATCTTGCCCGCCTCCATTGGCCCGCCCGAGACAAAGATCGCTGGGATGTTCAGACGCATCGCGGCCATCAGCATGCCGGGGGTGATCTTGTCGCAGTTCGAGATGCAAACCATCGCATCCGCACAATGAGCGTTGACCATGTATTCCACCGAATCCGCGATGACCTCGCGCGAGGGCAGCGAATACAGCATCCCGTCATGACCCATGGCGATGCCGTCATCCACCGCGATGGTGTTGAATTCCTTGGCAACGCCGCCCGCAGCCTCAACCTCGCGCGCGACCATCTGGCCAAGGTCCTTCAGGTGAACGTGGCCGGGCACGAATTGGGTGAACGAGTTGACGATGGCGATGATCGGCTTGCCGAAATCGTCGTCGCCCATGCCCGTGGCGCGCCACAGGCCGCGCGCACCGGCCATATTGCGGCCATGGGTTGAGGTTCTGGAACGGTAGAGTGGCATGATGCTGTTTCCCTATTGCCTCGGGTTGCATGTCTTCAGGTTTGTGCGTTATAGCGCACGTATCACATGTGCGCTATAACGCACAAGAGGATTCGGAAGACGACGATATGGCACCGGACGAGATTACGCTGAAACTACGGGACGTGCGGGCGGCCTCGGGGCTGAGCCTGTCGAAAGTGGCTGAGTTGACCGGCGTGAGCAAAGCCATGCTTGGCCAGATCGAACGCGGCGAATCCAGCCCAACGATCGCAACCTTGTGGAAGATCGCCAAAGGGTTTCAACTGCCGCTCAGCGCACTGATTGACCCCGTGAGAAGCGAGGCCACGGTGTTTCAGACGGTCACCTTCCCGGGCAGTATCGAGGTCAAAATTGTCTTTCCCTATGACCCTGCGCTGGGGGCCGAGACCTTTCACGTCAGCCTGCGCCCGAACCAGAGCCACGAGTCGCCCGCCCACGCGGCAGGCGTGACCGAAGAGGTTTTTGTATTGTCCGGAGTGCTCGACATTCTGCGCGGTCAGGACTGGGTGCCTCTGCAGGCCGGACAGGGCTTGCGTTTTGCCGCTGACATACCCCATGGATACCGCGCGGGCGCGCAGGGTGCGGTGTTTCTGAACATGCATCACTACGCCCAGAACAACGAGTATTCTGAAAACGGCACGGCGCATTCATGACGACATTCTTTGACAGCCTGACCATCGCTGACGCTATCGGCTCATTCGGGGCGCTGATCGTGGTGGCCGCGTATTTTGCGACGCAGATGCGGATGATGAATTCCGACGATCTGGCTTTTCCGGTAGTCAACCTGCTGGGGTCGGTGCTGATCGTCTATTCTCTGATCCACAATTTCAATCTGGCCTCGATGCTGATCGAAGGGTTCTGGATTCTGATCAGCCTGATCGGGATTATTCAGTATTTCCGGCTGCGTCGGGCCCCGGAATAGGTTGAACCTGTTTCCCTGCCCGTATAGGGAAAAATCAAGCTCGCTCAGGGGAGGCTTTGATGCAGGACGATCCGAAAACCCTCGTATCCACGGACTGGCTGGCCGCACATCTCAAGGACCCCGATCTGAGGGTTCTGGACGGGTCATGGTACCTGCCCGCGCAGAACCGTGATGCCAGGGCCGAGTATGACGCAGCCCATATCCCCGGCGCGCGGTTCTTTGACATCGACGATATCTCGGACCACCGCTCGGACCTGCCGCATATGGCCCCTCCGGTTGAGAAGTTCATGTCGCGCCTGCGGGCGATGGGCGTGGGCGACGGCCATCAGGTGGTGGTCTATGACGGGGCCGGGCTGATGTCTGCCGCGCGCGTCTGGTGGCTGTTCCGGCTGATGGGTCAGGATAATATCGCCGTGCTGGATGGCGGTTTCCCGAAATGGCAGGCCGAAGGGCGCGCGATCGAAGACCTGCCGCCGGTGATCCGCGACCGCCATATGACCGTTCGCGTGCAGAACCATCTGGTGCGCGACGTAACGCAAGTGTCAGCCGCTGCCAAGCTGGGCGATCATGAGATCATCGACGCCCGCGCGGCCGACCGCTTTGCCGGGGCCGCGCCCGAGCCGCGCGAGGGGTTGCGCTCGGGTCATATTCCGGGTTCGCGCAACGTGCCTTTTGGTCAATTGCTAAATAAGAACGGCACGATGAAGTCGCCCGAAGACTGTCGCGCCGTGTTCGAGGGTGCCGGGGTCGACCTGTCGAAACCCGCGATCACCTCCTGCGGCTCGGGTGTAACTGCCGCGATCCTCAGCCTTGCGTTGGAACGCATGGGCAAGAAAGACCACTCGCTTTATGACGGCTCCTGGGCTGAATGGGGTGCCTTCCCGACCCTGCCCGTCGCAACCGGAGAGACCTGATGTTTGAGAACCTCAAACCCCAACCTGCCGACAAGATTCTGGCGCTGATGCAGATGTACCGCGACGACCCGCGCGATCAGAAGATCGATCTGGGCGTCGGCGTCTACAAGAATGCCGAAGGCGTGACCCCCGTGATGCGCGCGGTCAAAGCCGCCGAGCGCCGTCTGGTCGAAGAGCAAGAGACCAAAGCCTATACCGGTCTGGCCGGTGATCCGGCTTTTGCCGATGCGATGATCGGTCTGATCCTCGGGACGTCCGTGCCCCGCGCCAATATCGCCGCCGTGGCAACGCCGGGCGGCACCGGGGCCTGCCGTCAGGCGTTCGAGATGATCCGCATGGCCAACCCTGAGGCCCGCGTGTTCGTGTCGAACCCCACATGGCCGAACCACCTGTCGATCCTGAATTATCTGGGCATGGAGACGGTCCAGTATCGCTATTTTGATGGCGAAACCCGCGGCGTCGATTTCGGCGGCATGATCGCCGATCTGAAAACCGCCAAGGCGGGCGATGTCGTGCTGCTGCATGGCTGCTGTCACAACCCGACCGGGGCCAATCTGAATTTGGTCCAGTGGCAGGAAGTTGTGAACGTCATCAACGAACTTGGCCTCGTCGCGATGATCGACATTGCCTATCAGGGCTTTGGTGACGGTCTGGAAGAGGATGCGCAGGCGACCCGACTGGTGGTCTCATCCGTCAAACGGTGTCTGATTGCGGCGTCCTGTTCCAAGAATTTTGGAGTGTACCGTGAACGCACGGGCCTGTTGATGGCGATCAGCGATGATGCAGCGCAGACCGCGCTGAACCAGTCTACGCTGGCCTTCCTGAACCGTCAGAATTATTCCTTCCCCCCCGATCACGGCGCACGCGTGGTGACCACGATCCTGAACGACGACACCCTGCGCGCCGACTGGGCTGCTGAACTGGAAGAAGTACGGCTGTCCATGCTGGGTCTGCGTCAGAACCTGGCCGATGAATTACAGCGCCTCAGCGGCTCGGACCGGTTCGGGTTCATTGCTCAGCATCGCGGAATGTTCTCGCGTCTGGGGGCGGCCCCGGAACTGGTCGAACAACTGCGCAACGATCACGGCATCTATATGGTGGGCGACAGCCGCCTGAACATCGCCGGTCTGAACGCCAATACCGTTCCGGTTCTGGCCAAGGCGATTGTAGATGTCGGCGTCTGATCCCGGCCATCGCAAACCAAAAGCCGCGCCTTTCAGCGCGGCTTTTTTGTTGCAAGACGAAAAAGGCCGGGCGCAAATGCCCGGCCTCTGACTTGTTTTCTCAGATCTTAACCCTTGGAGAATTCCGGGTAGGCTTCCATACCCAGCTCGCCCATATCCAGACCGTTGATCTCTTCTTCCTCGCCAACCCGCAGGCCAACGGTGGCCTTGAGGATCGAGAACAGGATGAAGCTGACCACGAAGACAAAGATGCCGATGGCCGCAAAGCCGATGATCTGGGTCACGAAAGACGCGTCGCCGTTGGTCCAAGCCACGATGAACGTACCCCAGAAGCCTGCGATCAGGTGAACCGGGATGGCACCGACCACGTCGTCGATCTTCATACGGTCCAGCATTGGGACAGTGAAGACCACGATCACGCCACCGATTGCACCGATGATCAGCGCCTGGAACAGCGACGGAGCCAGCGGTTCAGCGGTGATCGAGACCAGACCGGCCAGCGCGCCGTTCAGCACCATGGTCAGGTCGACCTTGCCATACATAACCTGCGTCAGGATCAGACAGGCGACGGCACCAGCTGCAGCTGCCATGTTGGTGTTGGCGAAGATACGGCTGATATCGGCCATGTCACCGATGGTTCCCATGGCCAGCTGCGAGCCGCCGTTGAAGCCGAACCAACCCAGCCACAGGATGAACGTGCCCAGAGTGGCCAGCGCCAGATTCGAACCGGGGATCGGAACAACCTTGCCCTCTTTGTTGTACTTGCCGATCCGCGGGCCCAGTACGATGGCACCGGCCAGCGCAGCAAAACCACCTGCGGCATGGACCAGAGTCGAGCCTGCGAAATCGCTAAAGCCCATCTCGGACAGCCAGCCGCCGCCCCACTGCCAGGACGCCTCGATCGGGTAGATGACGCCGGTCAGGACGATCACGAAGATGAAGAAGGGCCACAGCTTGATCCGCTCGGCCACGGTGCCCGACACGATCGAAGCGGTGGTGGCGCAGAACATCAGCTGGAAGAAGAAGTCCGAGCCGACAGAGGCATAGGACAGATCGGTTTCAACACCCGCAAGGCCTACCGGCTCTAGCGATGTGGGCGAGATCGAGCCGAAGATACCGGGGATGATCCACGCATCGCCGGGATACATCAGGTTGAAGCCCACCAGCCAGTACATGATGGCGGCAAAGGAAAAGAGGCCCATGTTTTTGACCAGCTGCATGGCCACGTTCTTGGACCGCACCAGACCAGCTTCGAGCATGGCAAATCCGGCTGCCATCCAGAACACCAGAAAGCCGCCCATCAGGAACAGCAGCGAAGTCAGGATATATTGCGTGTGCTGCGCGGTCTCGCCGGCGGCGGCCTCTTGCGCAAGGCCCATCTGCGGCAGCGCGACAATCGCGGCAGCAGGAATGAGGGATTTCATCAGGTTCATGTGTCTTCCTCGGATAGTGTTGAGCGGCGGCGCTTACAGCGCTTCCTCGTTGGTTTCCCCGGTCCGCACGCGCAGCGCCTGCTCGACATCGAGGACAAAAATCTTGCCGTCACCGATCTTGCCGGTCTTGGCGGTTTTGGTGATGGTTTCGACGATCTGGTCGGCCATCGTGGCAGGAACCACGATCTCCAGTTTGATCTTGGGCACGAAGTTCACGGCATATTCCGCGCCGCGATAAATCTCGGTGTGACCGGATTGCGAGCCGAAGCCCTTGATTTCGGTCACCATCATGCCGCGCACGCCTGCCTGGGTCAGTGCCTCGCGCACCTCCTCGAGCTTGAACGGCTTGATTGTCGCAATGATCAGTTTCACGTTGATCCCCTCTGGTTCCCCGGTCTGTCCGGCGTGTTTGCACCTGCAGAAAAAAGCGCGGTCAGACGCGGTATGGAACGGTTTCCTAAGGGGGGGCTGCGTGAAAAAGCGGCAAAGTTGCACAATTTTTGCACAAAAATTGCGATATGATTAAATATTGTGCGAAACGAGGAAGGGGAATTGCAGACATTTCGCACCTCTACACCAGCACGAAGGCAGGGTATGGTGCCCCAAAAGTAAAATCGGGCAGAGTTTGAGCATGACTGAGTCCAGGCGCCGCAAGACACCGCTTGTCGCGGATAAAAGGTACCCGTCGAAAGGGCGGAAGAAAGCCGCCCCCAAGCGCACGACCAAGCCTGCGGGAAAGAAATCCACGGCGCGCAAGACGACGACTCGTCGGACCACGCGCAAAAAGACACGCCGTAAATCCGGCGGGGGCGGGGGCATCTTCCGACGGATGTTCAGGTGGCTGTGGCGTCTGTTCTGGGGCGTGACCTGGCGGGTCGGGGCGGTTTGTGGCCTGCTGTTGGCACTGGCGATTGGGGTTGTCTATACCACTTTGCCCGATGTTGACGCCCTGCTGGACGGTCGAGCCCGCGGGTCGGTTACGATGCTGGATCGTGACGGCAAAGTATTTGCCTGGCGCGGCGATCAGTTTGGCGGGGTGATCACAGCGGATACGGTGTCGCCGCATCTCAGGAACGCGGTGATTGCGACAGAAGACAAAAGGTTTTACCGCCATTTCGGTGTCAGCCCACGCGGAGTAGCCAGCGCTGTCCGCATCAACCTTAGCGAAGGGCGCGGGCCTTTGTCGGGTCATGGCGGTTCCACCATCACTCAGCAGACCGCAAAGCTTTTGTGTCTGGGTGTGCCATATGAGCCCGACGAATGGGAATCAGAGGCCGCGTATGAATCCGATTGCCGTCAGGGCTCGTTATGGCGCAAGGCCAAAGAGGCCGTGTATGCCATGGCGATGGAGGTCAAGTATACGAAAGACGAGGTACTGACGATCTACCTCAACCGCGCGTTCCTGGGGGCAGGCGCCCGCGGGTTCGAGGCGGCCAGTCAGCGCTATTTCGGTATCTCTGCGGCCGAAGTGTCACCTGCAGAAGCCGCCATGTTGGCCGGGCTGCTGGTTGCGCCGACACGCTATGCACCGACAAACAATCTGCAGCGTTCGCAGGACCGGGCGCGATTGGTTGTCGGTTTGATGGAGGATCAGGGCTATCTGACTGCGGCGCAGGCCAGCGAGGCACGTAGCCGTCCGGCTGTGCTGTCGGACGCCGCTGCAGCGCGGGCAGGCGGGTATTTTGCTGATTGGGTCATGGCCAGCGGGCCCGAGTTCTTTACCCGCAACACGACCGAGGATGTGGTGATCCAGACAACGCTGGACCAGCGCATTCAGCAGTCGGCAGAAGAGGCGCTGAAATTCATCTTTCAGGAAAAGGTTCGCGAAGGGTCCAAGGCGCAGGCTGCGATTGTTGTGATGTCGGCCGACGGGGCCGTGCGCGCCATGGTGGGCGGTCGCAAGACCCGCGTGTCCGGGGCCTTCAACCGCGCGACCCAGGCGCTGCGGCAGACGGGATCCTCCTTCAAGCCGTTCGTCTATGCCACCGCACTGGAGCTGGGTTATTCTCCGTTGGATACGGTGATGGACGAGCCCTATTGCATCGACATTCCGGGGTCCGGTCAGTGGTGCCCCAAGAACTACACCAACAAGTTTTATGGCCGCGTGACGCTGGCTGATGCGTTGAAGAACTCGCTGAATATTCCCGCCGTAAAGGTGGCCGAGATTTCGGGCCTTGAAAACGTGCGCACAGTCGCAAGTGAATTCGGAATCGCCAGCAATCTGGCCGAAGGTCCGGCGCTTGCGCTGGGCGCGTCGGAAAGCACGCTGATCGAGATGACGGGCGCTTATGCGGGTATTCTGAACGGAGGCTCGGCGGTCGAGCCTTACGGCCTCACCGAGCTCAAGTTGTTGGGAGACGAGACGCCCGTAATGGTAACAACCACCGGAATCGGCGAGCGGGTCATCAATGACAAAGCGGCCAGGCAACTGACCTGGATGATGGAGCGTGTGGTATCCGAAGGCACCGGTGGGCGGGCGAAACTGCCCGGATGGCAGGTTGCCGGCAAAACCGGCACGACTCAGGCCGCGCGCGATGCTTGGTTTGTGGGGTTCACCGCAGACTATGTGGCCGGTGTCTGGATGGGATACGACGACAACACTCCGCTGTCCGGCGTAACGGGCGGGGGGCTGCCGGCGGAAATCTGGAAAGAGACGATGCTGCGGGTGACCGAAGGTATGACGCCCACGCCGCTGCCGATGGCGGCACCGGACCCGCCGGTGCGCACCCCTCAACCCAGTCAGCCCCGGCGGCGTCAGGGCAATGGGTTCGAAAATGCGATCAACAACCTGCTGAATAATCTCTTTGGCAACTGAGGATCGTAAAAAGGCGGTGCGCATGGCACCGCCTTTTGACTTTCAGAGGCTTTCGTCCAGCGCGGCGACAATCGCATCGCCCATTTCCGAGGTCGATACCGGTTCGACGCCTTCTTCCGCCAACAGGTCTGCCGTGCGGACACCGTCAGCCAGAACTTTCTCGATCGCGGTTTCCAGACGACCTGCCTCATCCCCCTGATCAAAGCTATAGCGCAGCGCCATGGCAAAGCTGAGGATACAGGCGATCGGATTGGCCTTGCCCTGACCGGCAATGTCTGGGGCCGAGCCATGAACGGGTTCGTACATTGCCTTGGGACGGCCATTGGCCATCGGCGCGCCCAACGAGGCCGAGGGCAGCATGCCCAGCGAACCAGTCAGCATCGCCGCGCAATCGGACAGCAGATCGCCAAACAGGTTGTCTGTAACGATCACATCGAACTGCTTGGGCGCGCGTACCAGCTGCATCGCGCCGTTGTCGGCATACATATGGCTCAGCTCGACCTCCGGGTAATCCTCGCCCACACGGGTCACAACCTCGCGCCACAGGATGCCCGATTCCATCACATTGGCCTTTTCCATCGAGCACAGTTTCTTGTTCCGGCGCATCGCCAGTTCAAAGGCCGAACGTGCGGCGCGTTCGATCTCGGATTCGGTGTAGCGCTGTGTGTTGATGCCCACGCGCTCATTGCCTTCCTCGAAAATCCCACGCGGTTCGCCGAAATAGACACCCGAGGTCAGCTCGCGCACGATCATGATGTCGAGGCCCGCGACCACGTCTTTCTTAAGCGACGAGAAATCCGCCAGCGCGTCAAAGCACTGAGCAGGACGCAGGTTGGAGAACAAATCCATTTCCTTGCGCAACCGCAGCAGGCCGCGTTCGGGTTTCACGCTGAAATCCAGATCGTCGTATTTCGGCCCACCAACGGCACCAAGCAGAACCGCGTCGACCTCTTGCGCCTTGGCCATGGTTTCGTCCGTCAGGGGCGTGCCATGCGCGTCATAGGCCGCGCCGCCGACCAGATCCTCGCTCACGTCAAAGTGAAGGCCGCGCTTGTCACCGAACCAGTCGATGATTTTGCGCACTTCGGTCATAACTTCCGGGCCAATTCCGTCTCCGGGCAGGATGAGGAGCGAGGGGTTGGACATAGACGGTCTCCTTGCGTTTTGTTGCATTGGCCCTAGCGTCTGCATCGCATCGGGTCAATGAGACGAACCCGCCAAACGACGAGGAAAACACATGCTGACACCCGGAAATCCGGTTCCTGAGCTGAAAATTGAAACGGTTGCCCATGGTGACTTCGATCTTGAACGTGACAAGGGTGAAAACGGGACTCTGGTGATCCAGTTTCGCGGCCTGCATTGTCCGATCTGCATCCGGCAGATGGGCGAAATCGAGGCCGCACTGGATGATTTTGCCGAGTTGGGAGTCGAGGTTGTTATGATCACCACCGACACTGCCGAACGCGCTGCCGAGACCGCCGAAAAAGCAGTAGTGTCGCGTCTGCGTGTTGGCCATGGCTTGCCGCTGGCACAGGCGCGCGAGGCATGGGGTCTGAACATTTCCAAGGCGCGCGAAGGCAGTACCGAGCCCGACCTGTTTGCTGAGCCCGGGCATTTCTACATCGCCCCCGACCAGACGTTGTATTATGCGTGGCAGCAAACCACACCGTTTGGGCGACCTTCCACGTCGGACATCGTGGGCGGGCTGAAATTCACCCTTGGCAACAACTATCCGCCCCGTGGAACTTACACCGGCGCGCTGTGACCGTCACAAGCTGGCTTTCAAGCCGTGCGCCAGCAAATCCCAGACCCTGCGAATGCGCGGGGTTTGACGCATCGCCTGTGGCGCGGCCAACCAGACTGGCAGGATCGGGATCTCCACACCCAGTGAAACGACCTCGACCGCCGGATCGGCCTCGACAACCTGCAATTGGCCCAGACCAACGCCACAACCGGCGCGAATAAGCTCCCAATAGGCGCTTTGCAGATCACACCGGGTTGCAAAGCTGTCGCGGCTGATAGGCCAGCCCCGATCCCGCATCTTGTTGATGATCAGCTCATTGGCATCGAAGCCAACAAGATCATGCGTGAACAGTTCCTCAGGTGTTTCGGGTCGTCCGCACCGGTCCAGATACGAGCTTGCGGCGCAGAAGCAGAATTTCACGTCGCCCAGGTATTTTGACACGATGTCCACTTGCGTGGGCCTATACATCCGCACCGCGATATCAGCTTCGCGGTATAGCAAGTTTTCGCTGGTGTCGGTCGCCACCAGCTCCAGCTGGATCGCGGGTTCTTCGCGGCGGATCGTGGCGAGGATGGGTGGCAGAAGGTGGTGGGATGCAAAGACCGAAGCGGTGATACGCACCGTGCCTTCCAATTGCTGGGACTGCCCTGCAGCGGTCAGGCTGATGGCTCCTATGGCTGCCTGCATCTGTTGCGCCATCGGCAGCAGTTGCGACCCTACGGGGCTAAGCTTCAATCCACGCGCGTGTCGTTCAAACAGCGACACGCCCAACTCCGCCTCAAGGGCCTGAATCTGACGACCAAGGGTGGGTTGGCTGCGGCCGGACTTTCGGGCCGCCGCCGAAAGTGAGCCGGTCTCGGCCACGGACAGAAAGCTTTGGATCAAGGACCAGTCGGACAGGGTAAGGGCACGTTCCATGCGAAAATGAATACATGATCTGCGATAGGCAGCAATTCCCTCGTCGATCTGAATGCGCGATCAACCTGACAGCGGGACGCCGGGACTTTGATTTGGGTCCGGTAAGTTCTTGGCCTCTTGGCAGCGACTTATTTGTCGATCAGATCGACCCATACAATACGATGGCGACTGGCCGCCGCCGCTGCGACGCGTCCGGCGCTGTCTTTGTCGGGCCAGTACACGCCGGACCCGACAATTGTCCAGTCGGCAGATGGCAGGACATAATCCACCCGCAGTTCTCCGACTCCTTTCCAGGCGACGGTGGATAACGATCCCTGAGGGTCGCTTGGACGAGGGTCCTGAATTGCCGGATTGGCCAGCAAGTCCTGAATCGCCTGGTTGCGCCCATCGCCCCCAACGGGGTCCAGATTGGCGTCGCCTGCGATGACGAACCGGTCCGAAGGTGCGGGTCCAAGCGACCCGTTCAGCAACAATGTCCAGAGTCTGACCTCATCCCGGTTGCGAAGGCCATTGCGGTCTTCAGGGCCGTCGAATACCGGCGGGCTGGCGTGAAACGTCAAAACGGATATCCGTCCGCCCGGGGCCAGAATAGGTACGACCCAATGGGCGGTAGATGACAGTCTTTGAACGGCCTGGGCCTGAGGTGACGGAAAGGGTTCGCCGTTGATGGTTGGCTGTTCGGCACCGGGCAGGTCGCGCCAAAGCATATCCGAGAATGAGACGACTTCGTCCTCGAGGATGGGGTAGCGGGACAGCAGCGCGATCCCATTCTGGCCCGAGAATCGCCCCCAGCCCTGTGCGTCGCCCGGGCCATGCGTGCGGCCATCCCCATCCAGATCAAGGTCGGTTGTATGCCCTGAATTTGGCTGTGCAGCATAGCTGTATGGGTAGTCGATCCCTGCCTTTCTTAGGGTCTTCACCAGCGCGGCGCGCGCCAGCCCATCATAATCCCAATCTAGTCCCTGCAGCGCCACAATATCGGGCGAGACCTTTGCCAACACCTCTGCGATGGCCTCGGCCTGGGGGTCGCCGCGTCGCAAATCGCGCAGCAAGACGCCTGGTCCGTCCCGCCCAAGCTCGGTGTTGAAGGTGGCCACGCGCAATGTGTCTGCCTGCGCCGAAAGCGGCAGCAGCATCAGCGCAAGAACGCGGATCATGCAGTTTGAGTGGTTTCAGTCGTGGAATAAGCGCGGCGTTTTTCGACGATCAGCCCGGCAATGCGCAGGGTCGCCATGCCGCGCATGATCATGCTGGCGGGCAAAAAGGCCCAGGCACACAAGGTCCAGATCAGCGTTTGCGGGTTGCTGAGGGCAATCGGCGTCAGAAATCCTGCCGACATTTTGATCAGGGCAGGGATCAGGAAGGGCAGCAATGCGCCGATCGCGATGTTCAGTTTTCCGTCGCGCTGAAGTCGTGCGACCACGTCTCCGCCCTTGGTCGGGTCGAACAAGGGCAGGTTTGTCCAGACATTGAAGGCGCCATTGCCGGTGGGCCAGCTGCGGAATTTCACCGCGTAGGCAAAGCTGGCAATCGTCACCAGTGCAGCAACATAGGCAATACTTGCCGAGATCCGAACCAAATCCTGCAATCCCTGGCTGGCGTCGCCGGGCAGTACCAGAACGATCAACCGGACCGGCGAATAGGGGAAATCCGCCAGACTGGCGACGGCGTAACCGATTGTGAAGAACAGGCTGGTTAATTCGGTGGGGGCATAAATGTTCTTACAGATCAGCGTCAGGAACATGACCATCGACATCAGCCCGACAAAGCGCAGCCGGTTGACGGGTGGCGCGTCGCGAAATTCGATGAAGCTGGGGAAGGCCGAGTTGTATTCGGAAAAGGTCAGGATGAACGCAAGGATCGCGAGAAATACGATGATCTCGGTCCCGTTTGATGTTGAGGCAGGCAGATACAACGCTGGAGTGAGCACCATAAGTGCCACCAGCAATCCCCTTATCGCCGCTCCCGTAGTGCGTGCAATCACTATCCGTACCCTTTCCAAACTGGAGCAGTCGATTCTGTGCCGACTTGCGATCCAACTTGAACCCATCGATTGTTTTTTGACGGATGTCAGTTTGTCGCCAAGACTGGCGGCAAAGGACAATCAGCTCAAGCCAAGGTGCAGAAAACACGGAATTTCAGGCAAAATGATGGCGAAACTGGTGCGCTAATGCATCATTTTGGACGCAAATCCGACGTGAAATTTAGGATTTCCCCTACATGTTGTGGTTGCTGGCGAAGGTGCCCCAAAATGAAAAAGGGGTCGCCGGGGCGACCCCTTTAGGTTGAGTGTTGTCAGATTCGACCCCGGAATCACACCCAGGGGCGGGCCTGGCTGGCATGTTCCTCGAACTTGTCGATGTGGTGATCTTTCTCCATGGTCTGGCCGATATCATCCAGACCATTCAGCAGGCAGTGCTTGCGGTGCGGGTCGACCTCGAACGCGATGACCACACCGTCCGAGGTTGTGATCTGCTGATCTTCCAGATGGACGGTCATGCGGGCGTTCTCGCCCTTGTGCGCGTCTTCCATCAGGATCGCGTGGTGTTCTTCCTCGACCACGATGGGCAGGATGCCGTTCTTGAAGCAGTTGTTGTAGAAGATGTCGGCAAAGCTGGTCGAGATCACGACCTTGATGCCGAAATCCTTGATCGCCCAGGGCGCGTGCTCGCGCGATGAGCCGCAGCCGAAATTGTCACCGGCCACCAGAATCTCGGTATTGCGATAGGCAGGTTTGTTGAGAACGAAGTCTTCATTCTCGCCGCCATGATCGTGATAGCGCATCTCGTCAAACAGCACGACGCCAAGGCCGGACCGTTTGATGGTCTTCAGATGCACTTTGGGGATGATCATATCGGTGTCGATATTGATCAGCGGCATCGGGGCGGCAACCCCGTGGACTTTTTCGAACTTTTCCATGTCTACACTCCTGCGGGGTAGGGCCGCGCCCGTGCCTCGCGTTTAAGCTTCTTTCGTTTCGTCTTTGGGTGCGTTCCTGACAAAGAGCGCCATGAAGACCAGACCGAACCCGTTGAACAGCATCTCGATGCCCAGCAAAATGCCCAGCAGTTGCAACAATACGGCAGGGTCTGTGGCAGCAAAACGCCAGATCAGAACCGCCAGCACGATGGACATGATGCCAGAGATCAAGGTGGCCCAGAAGAACTGCGTGCCTTTCATCTGGAACGACAGGATGATTCGCGCGATGCCGCCTGCCATGAACAGGATCAGCATCACGGTTGCCAGTGTCAGCGTGCCCTGCAGCGGGTGATCCAGGAAGGACCAGCCCAGAAACAGCATGACCGCACCCATGATGAGCGACAGGATCTTGTTGCCAACGCCTTCGACGGTAAAGCCGCCGACGACCTGCAAAGCGCCCGAGATCAGCAGCAACACACCGGTCACGACCGTGACGGCAATGGAGGCCACCACGGGCGCGCCCAGCACAAAGATGCCGAACGCTATGGACAGAAGCCCCAGCAGGAGCCATTTGATCCAGTCACTCATTTGTTCAATCCCTCAAATATCTAGATATGAGCGGACCTTACATCAATTCACGGACGTCTGTAAGACGTCCCGTGATTGCCGCTGCGGCGGCCATTGCCGGGCTCAGTAGGTGGGTGCGTCCGCCCCGTCCCTGACGCCCTTCGAAGTTGCGGTTCGAGGTCGCGGCACAGCGCTCACCCGGTTGCAACTGGTCGGGGTTCATCGCCAGACACATGGAACATCCCGCTAAGCGCCATTCGAAACCGGCCTCTTTGAAAATGTCTGCCAGTCCTTCTTCTTCGGCTTGTGCCCGCACCAGACCCGAGCCGGGCACGACCATGGCGCGCATCCCGTCTTTGATCTTCTTGCCCTTCAGGATCTCGGCAGCGGCGCGCAGGTCTTCGATCCGGCCATTGGTGCAGGACCCGATAAAGACAGTGTCGATTTCCACGTCACTGAGTTTCTGACCGGCTTCCAGACCCATGTATTCGATCGACCGGCGGGCCGCGTCGACCTTGCCGCCTTCGAAATCTTCCGGGTGCGGTACTGAGGCGGTAATCGGCAGAACATCCTCGGGGCTGGTGCCCCATGTGACAACCGGTGCGATGTCTTCGCCGCGCAGGGTCACAACCTTGTCGAAATGCGCGCCTTCATCGGTATAGAGCGTCTTCCACCAATCCAGCGCGGCCTCCCACTGGGCACCTTTTGGTGCATGGGGCCGGCCTTTGACATATTCGTAAGTAGTTTCGTCCGGGGCAATCAGACCCGCGCGGGCACCGCCCTCGATCGCCATGTTGCAGACGGTCATGCGACCCTCCATCGACAGATCGCGGATCGCTTCACCGCAATATTCGATGACATAGCCGGTGCCGCCAGCGGTGCCGGTCTCACCGATTACGGCCAGAGTGATATCCTTGGCGGTCACACCCGGCTGCAATTTGCCGGTGATCTCGACCTTCATATTCTTGGATTTCTTCTGAATCAGCGTCTGCGTGGCCAGAACGTGTTCAACCTCGGACGTGCCGATGCCATGCGCCAAAGCGCCAAATGCGCCGTGGGTGGCCGTGTGGCTGTCGCCGCAGACAACGGTCATGCCGGGCAGGGTCCAGCCCTGTTCGGGGCCGACGATATGCACGATGCCCTGACGGACGTCATGCACCGGATAGTAATGAATGCCGAAATCCTTGGCGTTTTTGTCCAGCGCCTCGACCTGGATGCGCGATTCTTCGTTTTCGATCCCGTTCACGCGGTCATGCGTGGTGGGCACGTTGTGATCCGGCACCGCAATGGTTTTTTCCGGCGCGCGTACATTGCGGCCCGCCATGCGCAGCCCCTCAAAGGCTTGCGGGCTGGTGACCTCGTGCACAAGGTGACGGTCGATATACAGAAGACTGGTGCCATCTTCGGCCTCGTGGGCGACATGGGCATCCCAGATTTTATCATAGAGCGTTTTGGGGGACATCGGTCCTCTCCCCGTATGTAGATGAGAAATGGCTGGCGAATTGGCTCAGGCGACGGGTAGGCGTGCAAGAACCGTGCGGGCGGCCCCAAAGAACCGTTCGCGCAGGCGCGCGCGGTCTTCCAGGTTCTGGATTTGGGCCACAGTGAGTCTCATGCGCACCAGATATATCGGGGGGTGCCGTCAATCAAGGTTCAATCCGGCTGCGGGCTTGCATCGCCGCGCTGGGATGGTCAAGCTGACGCTATGAACCAGGACCTGCTACCGGAAACACTGTCCGAGCTTTACGCCAATCTGACAGCGGCCTTTTCCTCTCAATTCGACAACCTGATCGAGCTGATCGTCACCCCGGGCTGGCGTCAGTACCAACTGGTGATCATCCTGTTTCTGTGGGGGCTGGCCTTTTGCCTCAGGCTGCTGACCCAGCACCGGTGGGAGAGCTGGGCCCGCGCCCGGACCGGTTGGCCGAAATGGCGGCTGCGCACCCTGATTCAGCTGATGCGGCGGCTGACGCTGGTCTATTTCGTTGTGTTGTCCTGGGGCCTGTATTGGGTGATGCAGCAGGCCACATGGCCGTCGCGCAGCTATCTGATCGGCGTTGTGGCGACGCTTGCGGTGGCGTGGCTGGCCATTGCGATGGTCGCCCGGCTGGTGCGCAACCGAACGCTTCGGGTGATTTTCAAGTGGTCCATGTGGATCTATGCAACGCTGGCTGCACTGGGGCTGACGGACGATGTGGCCGATTTCCTGGACGGGGTTGCGGTCTCTATCGGCGATCTGCATATCTCGGCGCTGGGGATCATAAAGGCGGTTCTGCTGATCGGTATCCTGCTGACAATGGCCCGGGTGGGCACCCGCGCAGCCGAGAGGGGTCTGAAAAGCAACGACGATATCACGCCCTCGATGCAGGTGCTGTTGGCAAAGGGTATTCAGGTCCTGCTTTATGGCGCGGTTTTCATGGCCGCGATCCGCACGCTGGGGTTTGATCTGACCGGTATTGCCCTGCTGTCCGGTGCGATTGGTGTGGGGATCGGTTTCGGGCTGCAGAAAGTGGTCTCGAACCTGATTTCGGGCATCATCATCCTGATGGACCGGTCGATCAAACCGGGCGACGTGATCTCGCTGGGCGACACGTTCGGGTGGATCAATGCACTGGGCGCGCGCTATGTGTCGGTTGTCACGCGGGACGGGCGGGAATACCTGATCCCGAATGAGGATCTGATCACCAGCCAGGTGGTGAACTGGTCGCATTCCGACAAGTTCGTCCGTCTGGATCTGGATTTCGGGGCCAGCTATTCCGACGACCCCCACAAGGTGCGCGCCACGGCGATTCGCGCCGTCAAAACCGTGCAGCGTGTGCTGAGCGGCAGCACGCATGAACCAGTTTGCCACATCACCAGTTTTGGCGATAGCAGCGTTGATTACCTGCTTCGGTTCTGGATCAGCGATCCGACCAAAGGGCTGACGAATATCCGCGGCAATGTCTATCTGGCGCTGTGGGATGCGTTTCAGGCCGAAGGTATATCATTACCCTTCCCGCAGCGCGAAGTGCGCCTGCTCAAGGACGATCCCGACGACGCAGACGCGCAACAGCTCGCCAAAGAGTGAGCCGCCGTGGCCCGCCCGGATGCGGGTTTCATTGAAATGTTGCAATCCCCTTGTTACCTTAATAGTACCCCAGCGCCGGGGTTTTGACGGCGCGCAGCAAAGGAGGACTATGTCCTGTCTCTACATACCCAGGCGGGTTTGCCCGCCGAAGACGGGGCCAGTGTAATGGCCCACTCTCAGTCAATCAGCGACAAGCTGCTTGAACGCATCCTTTCCTCACTTTCCGATGACAAGGCCGAAGACGTCGTGCAGATCAACCTGCAGGGCAAATCCTCGGTTGCGGATCACATGGTGATTGCCTCGGGTCGGTCGACCCGTCAGGTTTCGGCCATGGCGGAAAAGCTGACGGATCGCATCAAGCAGGAATTCGGTTTCACCTCGAAGGTCGAAGGCAAGGACGCCGGCGACTGGGTGCTGATCGATACGGGCGACGTGATCGTCCATATCTTCCGCCCCGAAGTGCGTGAATTCTATCAGCTGGAAAAGATGTGGCTGCCTCAGGGCGGCAGCGCCTCGGCGAACTGAGGCGCTATCCCGGCCCGTATTGAGGGGCCGGAGGCGAGAGAGATATGCGTATCAGCATAGTTGCGGTCGGGCGGTTGCGCGCCGGACCCGAGAAAGCCCTGCTTGACGATTACCTGACCCGATTTGACCGTACCGGCCGTGGGCTGGGTCTTGGCCCCGCGCGTGTCGTTGAGGTTGAGGATAAGAAAAATGCGGGTATGGGGGCTGAGGCGGCATTGCTGCGCAAGGCCCTGCCCAAAGGCGCTGTGATCTGTACTTTGGACGAACGCGGGCGGGTCATGTCCTCGCCGAATTTCGCCAGGAAACTGGGCGGCTGGCGTGATGCCGGGCGGCAGGATCTGGCGCTGATCATCGGTGGGGCGGACGGAATAGACCCTAATCTGCGGGCTGAGGCCGATTTTTCGATCTCATTCGGGTCGATGGTCTGGCCTCATATGCTGGTCCGTGTGATGCTGGCGGAACAGCTCTATCGGGCCGCAACCATCCTAGCAGGCGGTCCCTATCACCGGGTCTGACATGGCGCAGCTTCTGATCGTTTACCATTCGCGCACCGGCGGTGCCCGGCAGATGGCCGAGGCGGCGGCTGAGGCTGCGCGCGATGAGGCAGATGTTGTCCTGAAACCCGCCGATCAGGCCGGGCCGGATGACCTGCTGGCCGCCGATGGTTATATCTTTTGCGCGCCCGAGAACCTGGCCGCGATTTCAGGTCTGATGAAGGAATTCTTCGACCGCAGCTATTACCCCGTGCTGAGCAAGATCGAGGGCCGCCCCTATGCCCAGATGATCTGCGCCGGGTCCGACGGGCAGAACGCCGCGCGCCAGATCGCCCGGATCGCTACCGGCTGGCGGTTGAAAGAGGTGCAGCCGCCGCTGATCATGTGCACCCACGCGCAGACGCCCGAGGCTATTCTGGCCGAAAAGACCATTCCGCAGGATCAGTTGGATCAATGCCGCGAGATCGGCGCGGCGCTGGGCGCAGGCCTGACGTTGGGTGTGTTCTAGATCGCCTTGCGTTTGATTTGATCCGAAATACGCTGTCTCTCACTGCGGTCGAACGTGCATTTCGGTCGCTTTGACTTGGAAAAACGCAAAACGCTTTAGTTCAGGGGGACCACAAAGGTCTCTTTGGCCCAGCCATCCACATTGGTGCGGGGCTGCACCTGAACCTGTGAAGTGCCGTCCGGGATGACAACACCACTCAGCGAGCGTGTAAAGGGCTGTTCGTTCTCGTGCGGGTGGTGCAGCACGCGCATCCCCAGCTCTTTCCCATCCATATCCAAAATACGCCATCCGTCGGCATAGTCGTCCCATCCGGTTTCAGGGTGCGAGACGGTGACATCGAATCGCCATGTGTCACCGCTGCGTTTGGCGACAACGTTTTCGATCACGGGATCATCGGCATAGGCCGGAGTGGCCAATAGGGCGGTCAGAACAAGATATCTCATGGTGTGAACCTATCGTTTCGAATGCAGGCATGGGATCACGATTCGGTGTTGAGCAGAACTGTTCGGGAATGCGATGCGAACTCGCGCCGATACAGCATGGCGAGCGTGATCGCCGCGCCAAGGATCAAGGCAACCGGACCCAGTATCCAGGCCACTGCGGCCAGAGCGAAATACGTGGCTCGCAGACCCCGGTTGAAACTGCGTGCAGCGGTGACACATATTTCAGCCGCCTGTGCGGCACGGGGATAGGCGCCCGGGTTGTCGGGGTCATTTGGAACAGCGGCCATCAGAACGGCGCAATAGCCAAACAGACGGTGCGCCCAGACATATTTCAGGAATGCATTCGCCAAAAACAACAGGATGATCAGGATCTTGACCTCCCACACCAGCGCGGGGGCCGTTCCCAGCGCCAGATCCTGCGCCAGCCCGGCCAGTCGTTCGGTATTGCCCAGCAAGGCCAGCCCACCTCCGATGGCGATCATCGTCGTCGATGCAAAAAACGTGCTGCCCTGCCGCATCGTGCCCACCACCTGCGCGTCGAACATGCGGGGCTGGCGGGTCACCATCTCTTTCATCCAATCGCGCCGGTAGGAATCCATGATCATGCCCACAGATGGTTTTTGCGGCGCAGGGTTCTCGATCCGCCAGCCGATCCATAACCAGGACCCGATCAGCAGGGCAATCGCAGCAAAGTCCAGCGGCGAGAACAGCAGTGATTGATCAATCCACGACATGGGCGCGACACTACGTCGTGGTGTTGTAACTTGCCAGATCGGAAAATTGGTAATATTATTTTACCAAATCGGAGGACCAGTCATGGAAATGCCACCGCCAAACACCGAGGTGCTGCGCCGCAAGGATGCGGTTCTGCGCCGGTTGCTGCAAGTGTTGCCTGAAGATGCCGTGATCCATGATCCGGCGGAGACGCGCGCATATGAATGTGATGCGCTGACCGCCTACCGCTGCCCGCCGATGCTTGCGGTTTTGCCGGCGAGCACTGAGGAGGTCTCGGATGTGCTGCGCATCTGCAATGAGGAAGGCGTGCCTGTGGTGCCGCGCGGGGCAGGTACCTCGCTGGCGGGTGGGGCATTGCCGACGGCGGATTGTGTCATTCTGGGCATTGCCAAGATGAATGAGGTTCTGGAAGTCGACTATGACAACCGCGTCATCCGGGTGCAAACCGGCCGAACAAACCTGAGCGTGACCGGAGCCGTGGAAGAGGATGATTTCTTTTACGCGCCTGACCCGTCGTCGCAATTGGCCTGTGCAATTGCGGGCAACATTGCGATGAACTCCGGCGGCGCGCATTGTCTGAAATATGGCGTGACCACCAATAACCTTCTGGGCGTCAAGATGGTCATGATGGACGGCAGCGTGGTTGAGATTGGAGGCTCTCATCTCGACTCCGGCGGGCTGGATCTTCTGGGTGTTGTTTGCGGGTCCGAGGGGCAGCTGGGTGTGGTTACCGAGGCCACCCTGCGCATTCTGCGCAAACCCGAGGGTGCACGACCGGTGCTCATGGGGTTTGATGACAATGAGATTGCCGGGCAATGCGTGTCGGACATTATCAAATCGGGCATCCTGCCGGTTGCGATCGAGTTCATGGATACGCTGTGCATCCGGGCCTGCGAGAATTTTGCGCATGCCGGTTATCCCGATTGTACGGCCCTTTTGATTGTTGAGGTTGAAGGGTCCGAGGCCGAGATCGACTACCAGCTCTCCAAGATCATCGAGATCGCCAAGCGTCACAACCCGGTTGAATTGCGTGAGAGCCAGTCGGCGGAGGAAAGCGCGAAAATCTGGCTGGGCCGCAAGTCGGCCTTTGGGGCGATGGGGCAGATGAATGACTACATGTGTCTGGACGGAACCATACCGGTCTCGTCATTGCCCGAAGTGCTGCGTCGGATCGGAGAGATGAGCGAGGATTATGGCCTGCCGGTGGGCAATGTGTTCCATGCCGGAGACGGGAACATGCACCCGCTGATCCTTTTTGATGCAAACAAACCGGGCGATCTGGAAAAATGCGAGGCGTTCGGGGCCGATATCCTGAAGCTTTGCGTTGAGGTCGGAGGGTGCCTGACCGGCGAGCATGGGGTCGGGATCGAAAAGCGGGATTTGATGGTTCATCAATATTCATCTGCAGACCTTGAAGCGCAGATGGCGGTGAAGGATGTTTTCGATCCCAACTGGTTGCTGAACCCCGCGAAAGTTTTTCCGCTGGGTGTGTCCGAGGCGCGCAGGATTGCGGCCGAGTAGGGGGCGCTGCCCCCGTCGCGGCGGGCCGCGCCTCCCCCGGAGTATTTTGGAAAAGATGAAATATCATGAGACCTGAGACAGAGGCCGAGCTGGCCGAGATGGTGGCCGGGCTGAATGGGCCGGTTCGAATTGCCGGAGGCGGAACGCGCGGAATCGACGGGCCGGAGCAGGTGATCGGAACGACGGGGTTGAGCGGTATTATGCTGTATGAGCCCGGCGCGTTGACGATTGTCGCAAGGACCGGGACTCGGGTTGCGGAGATTGAGGCGGCGCTGGAGGCAGAAGGTCAGCAACTGGCCTTTGAACCCATGGATCATTGCGGTCTGTTGAGCTCGGAAGGAGTGTCGACAATTGGTGGTGTTGTTGCGGGCAATATTTCGGGGCCAAGGCGGATACAGGCCGGGGCGTGTCGCGACTTTCTGCTGGGCGTTCGATATGTCGATGGCGCGGGGCAGGTGGTCAAGAACGGTGGGCGGGTGATGAAGAATGTCACCGGCTATGATCTGGTGAAGCTGATGGCCGGGTCCTGGGGTACCTTGGGCGTGATGACAGAGGTGTCGCTGAAAGTGTTGCCGAAGCCAGAGGCGACGGCGACACTGGCGGTTCAGGTTGCTGATGTGGCAGGCGCGATTGGCGTTATGTCGGCTGCCTTGAAATCTCCTTTTGAGGTGAACGGTGCGGCCTATGATCCCGAGAAGGAACAGGCGCTGTTGCGGGTCGAAGGGTTCGCGGATTCTGTGGCCTACCGGCGTGCGCAGCTGAAAGCCTTACTGGCAGGATTTGGTGAGATTGCCGAACAGGGCAGCTCGGACAGTTTATGGCAGGCTGTTCGGGACGTCGAAGCGTTCCGTGGCAAGGACGGTGATGTCTGGCGCCTTTCCGTAAAACCCTCGGATGCGCCCGAGGTTGCTGCGCGGATTGAAGCGGATCAGATGCTGTTCGATTGGGGGGGCGGGTTGATCTGGGCGTTGGTTCCGGCCGGGACCGATTTGCGCGCGCGTCTGGGTCATGTGGTGGGGCATGCAACCCTGGTTCGTGCGGCGCCTGCGACGGCCCGGCGGCTGGGGCGGTTTCAGCCTGAATCCTCGGGCGTTGCCGCGTTGAGCAAGGGTTTACGTCAGAGATTTGATCCGCGCGGTTTGTTCAATCCGGGACTGATGGGGTAGGCACATGCAGACGACGTTTACCGAAGACCAGCTTCGGGACCCAGGCATCAAACGTTCGAACGAGATTCTGCGCAATTGTGTGCATTGTGGGTTCTGTACCGCCACATGTCCGACCTATCAGGTTCTGGGCGATGAGTTGGACAGCCCGCGCGGGCGGATCTACCTGATCAAGGACATGCTGGAAAACGCGCGTGTTCCGGACGACAAGACGGTCAAGCATATTGACCGCTGTTTGTCCTGTCTGGCTTGCATGACCACCTGCCCGTCCGGTGTGCATTACATGCACCTTGTGGATCATGCGCGTGAGTATATCGAGCAGAACTACAAGCGGCCCTTGACCGATCGCGTTCTGCGATGGGTTTTGGCTCAAATCCTGCCTTATCCGATGCGGTTTCGCTGGGCGTTGATCGGGGCCAAGCTGGGACGTCCGTTCAAGTTCCTGATGCCGGATGCGCGGCTGCGTGCAATGCTGGACATGGCCCCCAAGCATATCCCTCCGGTCAGTCGCAACGATGATCCTCAGAGTTTCGCACCCAAAGGCGCGCGCCAAAAACGCGTGGCGCTGATGACGGGCTGTGCGCAGAAGGCGCTGAATACGGATATCAACGATGCCACCATTCGATTGCTGACCCGGTTGGGATGCGAGGTTGTGGTGGTCGGCGGGGCCGGATGCTGCGGGGCCCTGACCCATCATATGGGGAAGTCCGACGCCAGTCACAAAACCGCGGCGGCCAATATTCGGGCCTGGACCGCCGAGATGGATGGGGACGGGCTGGATGCGATCGTCATCAATACCTCGGGATGCGGGACCACGGTGAAGGATTACGGACATATGTTCCGCAATGACCCGCTGGCCGACGATGCTGCGCGGGTATCGGACATTTCGATGGATATCAGCGAGCTATTGATGACGCTGGACCTGCCGGATGGTGATGAGAAAGAAATGACCGTGGCCTATCACGCGGCCTGTTCGCTACAGCACGGGCAGAAAATCAAGACCTATCCCAAGGATCTGCTCAAACGTGCGGGGTTTCGGGTGGTCGAACCCGCCGACAGTCACCTGTGTTGTGGCAGTGCCGGGACGTATAATCTGATGCAGCCCGAGATTTCCGGAAAACTGAAACAGCGCAAGGTGAAGACACTGGAGGCGAAGAAACCGGATGTGATCGCCGCCGGTAATATCGGTTGCATGATGCAGATCGGGTCAGGCACCAGGATTCCGATCCTTCACACAGTCGAATTGCTGGACTGGGCGACAGGCGGGCCAAAACCGCGCGCCCTGCAGGCGGGCTACGGCACGGCATCGCAGGTGCCGATCCTGAGGTGAGGTCGATCAGGTCAGGTTTGAGCGGCACACCCGTATCGCGCCCTAATTTTGCCGCACGTACTGCTTAAGAGCGGAGGTTAAAAGACATGACCGGAGACCTGCGTGCGACATTGGATCATAGCCGCCGTGCTCAGCGTACTGCCATTGGTGGTACAGGCTAAAGATACACGACTGAAAAGCCTTGAAACCACCGATTCCGGGCGGGAGTGGATGGCCGTCGGGCGGTTGGATATCGGTGGAACAGGGTTTTGCACCGGGGCTTTGATCTCGCCCACATTGGTTTTGACAGCGGCGCATTGCCTGTTCGACAAGGCCACGCGCGAGCGAATTGATCCGGCCCGGATCGAGTTTCTCGCCGGATGGCGCAGAGGTCATGCCTCGGCCTATCGGGCGGCACGGCAGGCGGTGATTCACCCGCGATATCAATATGATGCAAGTGTATCGGCGGACCGGGTTCAACATGACATCGCGTTGATCGAGCTGTGGCAGCCGATCCGGAATACCTCGGTCGTTCCGTTCGAAACTGGACGCCGCCCGGCCCGGGGCGAAGATGTTGGCGTTGTGTCCTACGCACATGACCGGGCCGAGGCCCCTTCGTTGCAAGAAGTTTGCTCGGTCATGGCCCGGCAGTCAGGCATTCTTGTCATGTCCTGCGATGTGGATTTCGGGGCATCCGGTGCGCCGATTTTTTCGTTCGATGGTGAAAGACCGCGCATCGTATCCGTTGTGTCCGCAAAGGCCGAATTGCGGGGCCAACGCGTCGCACTGGGAACGGCGTTGGAGGAATCGCTGCAATTGCTGCAGTCGGAATTGTCGGAAGGACGGGGATTTGGCCTGTCCAGCGGTTCGGGAACGGCCGGAAAAACCTTGGGAGCGAGATTTCTTAAACCATGATCAGATTTGTTTCTGCATTTCTTTTTTTGATTTTGGCGGCCACGAACAGTCAGGCTCAGTTGGCGGAAAAACGGCGGTTGACCGACCGCAATGATCTTTACGGCTGGGAGGCCGTGGGTCGGTTGGACATTGGTGATGACGGGTTTTGCACCGGCACATTGATTGCCAAGGACATTGTTCTGACCGCCGCGCATTGCGCCTTGGATAAGGCCACGGGCAAACCCTATGAGCCTGGCAAGGTCACGTTTCGGGCCGGTTTGAGCGATGGCGAGGCGCTGGCTGAACGCAAGGTGATCCAGATCGCATCACATCCCGAGTATATTGCCGACCAACCGGTTTCTGCCGCAAGTGTGCGCGTGGATGTCGCCTTGATGCGGTTGGAAGAGCCGATCCCTTATTCGATTGCGGATCCATTCGCGCTGCATAGCGGTCGCGTTGCGGGTAACGAGATCAGCGTCGCCTCTTACGGACGTGGACGGGCCGAGGCAATTACCCGTCAACGTTCGTGCGAGATATTGCGCCGCGCGCAGGGGGTGATCAGCTTCAACTGCGATGTGACATTCGGCTCGTCCGGATCTGCCATTCTGGCCAGAAACGGTCCGCGCTGGCAAATTCTGTCGGTTGTTTCAGCAGTGGGTTTCAATGGTGCGATCAAGGTCGGCTACGGTATGGAATTGGCAGACTCGGTGTCGCAACTCAAGGCGATCCTGCGCCGCGACGCGCCCAGACCGACGGCCTCGATCCGCCGGTTGCAGCCGGGTTCGGGCAAGTCGGGTTCCGGGGCCAAATTCATCAGCGCAGGAGGGTCTTGAACCCGGTCAATACGCTCCCCATGTGAAGTGTACCGGATCGCCGCAAACGGGGTCCGGATAACATCACCGCCCGTCCGAACGGAGGGCTCAACTCGTAAATCGCTCAACCATGAGGATACGACACATGCGTACATTTGACTTTGCTCCGCTGCACCGCGCCACCATTGGCTTTGACCAAATCGCCGACATGATGGATCGCGTTCTGACCAACGACGTCGCGCAACCCACCTATCCACCGTACAACATTGAAAAGACCGATGCCGACACCTATCGCATCTCGGTCGCTGTGGCCGGGTTCGCGGAAAACGATCTGTCGGTTGAAGTGAAAGAAAACTCACTGGTCGTCGCCGGTAAGAAATCCGCCGAGGACAAAGACCGCAGCTATCTGCACCGTGGCATCGCCACGCGCGCGTTCGAACGCCGCTTTGCCCTGGCCGATCACGTGCGGGTCACAGGCGCCAGCCATGAAAACGGCATGCTGAACATCGACCTGAAGCGCGAGGTGCCCGAGGCCCTGAAACCGCGCCGGATCGAGATTTCCTCGGCCAGTGCCATAGAAAAGGATGTGGTTGACGCCAAAGCCGTGAACTGAGGCCGTCTGACCACATGGCGGTAGTCCTGCCTCTCGGGATTATCGCCCCATACGCCCCGCGTTCCTCCAGGCGCGGGGCGACGTCATTGTGACCTGTTCTGAAATGATGCTGTGCGGTTCTCTATGACAGGATGGAAAACCGCTTGCGGATCGCCGCTTCTTGTTCTGCGGTCAGGTATGCCGGGTGATGCTCTTTCAGGATTTCCTGCGCCCGCCGCTTTGCCGCAGCCCACGCATCGGGGGCCCCGCTGTCCGCCCAGCTTCGCGGCTCGCTGCGGTCCGCGATTGACGGATAGAAATAGTCCCGTTCCATCGCGGCAAGAGTTTGTGCGCCGCCTAGGAAATGCCCTTCGCCCAGAACGGCATCGACGATGGCGTCAAACCCCAGGTTGGTTTCCGTCACCTCGACTCCGCGCAACGCGCGATAGATGCCAGAGTGCATCTCGTCATCCAGGATAAACGCCTCGAAACTTGCGCCCAGCAGCGAGGCGGTCATGCCCGAACTTTCGTAGATGAGATTACCGCCCGCCAGTGCGGCGGCCAGTGCGGTGACGCCCTTTTCGCTGCCGTATTGGGCGTCAATGGCCTTGGCATCTGTCATCGAACTGGCCACACCAGAAGGCAAACCCAGCCAGTTGGACAATTGCGCCGAGGCCGCGTTCAGTAATGCGGTCTCGCCGCTGCCTCCGGAAAACGCGCCGGTGCGCAGATCGATGACAAACGGCCAGTTTGAAAAGATCATGGGAAAGCCCGGTTGGATCACGTTGACCATAACCAGGCTGGCCAGAGTTTCCGCCAGCGACTGAGCCAGAAACCCGGCCAGCGTCGCAGGCGCGGTGGCCCCGGCCTGAGCCGCCGTGATGCAGGATATCGGGATGTTATGAGCGATGCATTCATACACCACGTCGACCGCATCGGCCCCAAACCGCATGGGTGAAATCACCGGGCTTATGTGTGCCTTCAGAAAAGGCCGGGCGGAAAATTCACCGTCTCCGCCTGCTGCGATATTCAGCATCTCCATCATCGGCGCGACATGATGGGCATATGTGAATGCGGTTCCAACCGGTTTGGTGGTGTTCTTCAGCAATGCAAAAACGGTGTTGACGTCCAGATCATAGCTGTCGGGAACATCGGTTGCGATGCAGCATCGGGTGAACCACGCAACGTTGGCCAGCGTATCCTGCAGCCGCGTAAAGTCGTGCAGATCAGAAAGGGTCGAAGAGCGATACAGCCCGGTATTCAAATCCAGCGTCTGAACTGCCGCGCCGCCGGTGCCAAAATAAACCCGCTCGCCGCCCACCTTGATGGACCGGGACGCGTCCCGGCCATGCAGTGTGAACGTCTTCGCGGCATCGGTGATGGCTTTTTCAACCAACGTCTCCGGCAGCACGATCCGACCGTCGCCGCGAGCTTTCGCTCCGGCATTCAGCAGATCCCGGGCCAGCCGCTCCGGCACCTCGCCCATTCCAAGATGCGACAGCAGCTTTAACGCCATGTCATAGATTGCCGTCAGTTCGGACGTTGTCAGGGGTTGGTAACGCCCGCCGATCTGTCCCGGAGGACAGGGGTTGACCTCGGGTTTTGCCTCACGCTTGGCCAGTCGCGTCTTGCGGCCGCGTCGCGTTCCCGTGCTGTGAATCTGTTCAGTCATGCGCCCTCTTGCCGGTCAGCTGGTTCAACTACACAGAATGCTGCGTGAATCTCCAAGAGGTATTTTTTAAGTCCGAGGTGTTAAAGCTGGAAACAGCCTCCGTTCCTCTGTCCCACCCGAAGCGTCTTCGACGCTGTTATTGGCTGCTTCAGCGCGGTGTTTGTCCGCGTGAACGGTGATGACGTTTCATCCGGGCCGTTGTCGGCACTCGGACTTCGCGTTGCACCATTGCCGCGCGGGCGCCTTTCTGTTCGCGCCTTGGTTGTCTCGCCTATCTTTTTCCACCCGAGTTTGTCAGTCTTTGCAGGAATTTACCGCCCAAGGGGATGTAAAAAGGCGTAACATTGCCTATCTTATTGGGGATATAAACAAAAAAGGGATAGCAGATGTCGAACCAGCAGTTTGATGCGTTGATTCAGGAAACTCAGACCAAGGTGCGCGAAAGCCAGTCGCAGATACAAAGCCTGACATCGCGGATCGAAGCCGCGCGCGCCAAAATCGGCACCGCCGAGGCGGATATCGACATCGAAAACGCCACGCTTGAGGATGTGCACGCCCATACCGAGGTGATGAACGCCAATATCGCCGAACTCATCATGGGGTTGGATGACGTCACCAACGCGTTTTCCAAGGATTTCGACGAGATGCGCTCGAAAACCGGGTGGGAGTCGTTTGTTGGCATCTTCGCCAAGGGCAAATCCGAGTCGATGCGGCAGGAGCGGATGCGCACCGCCAATATCGACGACAAGCTGCAGGACCTGATCGCCAAATCCGACGTGATCGTAAAACTGCTGGAGGGCCAGCTGTCCGTGCTGGAGGACCAGCGCGTGAAGGTTGAGGACAACCTGACCGTCACGCTGGATGACCGTGAGGCGACCGTGGCTGAGTTGGAGGCGCTGCGCGCTGAAATTCAGGACATGGACCCGACGATCATCACGTTGGAAAACAAGATCAGCGTTGAACAGGACGCCGCCGCGCGCACTCAGCTAGAGACTGAACTGGCCGAGCTGAACAAGCAATACAACGCCAAGGTTCAGGACGAGCAGGTCAAGCTGGCCAAATCCCAGACGCTGGAGCGCTATATCGAAAAGGGCAAGACCTGGGTCGATTCACTGCAGAACCAGGCGGCGACGCAGATGGTGTTGATCAACAAGCTGCAGACAGACACGCAACAGCGCGTGGTGCTGTATGACGCCCTGACCAAATCGCTGAAAACCGCGCAGCAGCAGGACGTCGCCCACCGCATCAATGAGATCGGCGTGCAGACGGACCAAGAGGCGCAAACCGCCATGGCCGCCATCGGCACCGCGACCAACCAGAAAATGGCCGACATGCTTGAGGCGCATGAGGACCACATGGTTTTCGCTCGTGACGTGCTGGAGAAAAAGGCCAAGGCGGATGAACGCTTTGCCCGCCGGTTCGCCTCGATCGTCGAGAAGCACGATAAGAACTTGTATGGTGGTTAAGTGCGTTTCGCTCACCAGCAATTCCTCATGTTAACTGCAAGTCTTGGACCATTGGAACTGCCGCGAATACTGGAGCAATTGGGGTTCATCGAAGAGAAACCGGATTATCCAGAAGTCGTCCAGGCACTGCTGATGATGGTCGTTGTAGCTTCGTTAATAAGGCTGCTGTGTTGGCTCAGTTGGGGCAGTGAACGGGGGCATCGGTTTCAGCGATCAGTTGGAATTAATCCCGAAGTGGTCCTGAATAGCATGGGTTCGCCGTTATACCGGTGGTGGTTCCACATCGACAAAAATGGGAAGGACTTGGACGCTCCTAGATGAACGACATTGACCCCACCCAAGACCACGTTTGCCTGACCGACACCTTCGCCTCGCGCCGCTATTTCCGCAAATTCGAGGTGATCACCGTCCACCTCCTGCGCGTGGCTGCAACGATGGAAGCGGAGGGCGCGATCAGCAAGCAAGAGGTGCGGATCGTGTCGCGGTATCTCTCGGGGTTGCTCTACACCTTCCGCGCACTCAGCATGAAATACCTGCTGGTCGGGCGTGATACGGGGCGGTTCTTTGGCAGCCTCGCCATGGACAAGCGCGACAGCGGGTTTCCCGTGGCGACCGAGTTGCTGACCATGGCCAATGACGCGCAGCAGGCGCAGGTGCATCTTGCGAATATGCCCTCGGAGGATGATCTGAAAACCGACATGGTGCGGACGATCATTGGCGATCAGGAAATACCCACCAAGCTGCAATTCGCTCTGTCTCAAAGGCTCTACTACGAGGAATTGTTGAAAGGTCAGCTGTTCTGGGCGCGCAACGATCCCGAGTGCCACTGGATCGGGAATGAGGGTGAACGGCGCAAGTTCATGATCCACTGGGCGGTCTATGACAGCCAGATCAATCTGCCGGTCATCTACCTGATGCAGTTGGAGGACAGCGGTAAGACGGCCCTGCCCAAAGACCAACGTCGCTGGCCGGAGGTGCAGGCGCATCTGATGGCGCAATCCTTGGGCGGGCTGAAACTGGTAACGATTGCCAAGGGCTTTGATCAGGATTTCGACGACCTGCACCCCAAACACCTGCGTCGCATTCATGTGGGGCCGATGTATTCCTCGGCGTTCACGGAGCAATCCGGCCCCTTGCGGCAGGTGTTGGAAGGTGCCCAAGCGCCAGAGGGTCAGGACTGGGCACTGGCATGGACCACCGAAGAGCTGGAAAGCGAAGATGTCATCGAGGAACGCGCCGGGTGGTTCTCGACTGTTGAGCGCGAGATTTTTGCTTTGGATCCGTTTGGTGGGCAGGGGGCTGAAACCGGGGCAACACGCACCCGGCGATCGATCATCCTGCCTCAGCGTCCGTTTCAGGTTCTGGCCGAGCGTGACCCGCCGGGCTTTGGTGACGTGCGCAAGTTTGTGGTCAGCAAAACGGGGCAGGTGTTGAGGTATTGAATGACAAAGGCGGTAACAACTCTTGTTTTGTTTCTAACCGTTGCAGCTTGTGGTTTGGACGGCGCCGTCCAACGCAACTGGTTCTTTGAGAACAGCGAGGCCGGCACTTCCGCTGACGAACTGCGAAAAATGCTGGATAAGCGCGGCATCCCATTGGAGTACGCGGAGGCAATTGAATTGCACGGTGACGCTATTCCAGCAGGTTCTGAGTGCTATCAGATACCCCCGGTAAACTTGGGCGGTTACTATCTTGCCTGCTTTACCGCTGATGAGAGCGGACACGTGAAGAGCCATAAGTTTTTCAACTATACCTATTGGTGAGAAGATGAGTTTGACGTCAGATCAGATGGAATTGCGGGAAGACGATATTCGCAAGCATTACCCGGCGGCGACGGCCTTGTTGAACGGTTTCGAGCATGCGCCGCGTATTGCCGAACCGGTTGAGGCGGTCGTCGAGCGATCTTCGGGTGTTTCGACGGGACGGCGATTTCGATCCACGACTCCGGGTCTGGTGACGCGGCGCACGGCGCGCGCCGATGGGGTGCATCTGGTTGAGCGGATCGAGGCGTCAGACGATGGGGATACCTTGGTCTCAGCGCCGCAGGCCACCACACAACAAGCCATTCGGCGCGCGATTGCCATCGCTCTGGCCTTGGCCGAGGCTTATGCGGAGCAAACTGCGCTGGCCGACCTGAAGCGCGCCAATCTGGCGGGGGATTTGCCCGCTGCGCGCAAGAGCGAGTTTTCGGAATTGCTGACGGCTGAGGCTTTGATCACGTTGCACGTGTTCGGAAATGCGTTGGCCTATTTGATGTCGTCGCATTTGGGGGAAACCACGGTTGATATCGGTGAGATCGAAGAGGTTCTGACCGACAACGGCCAACTTGCCTTGCACGGTGCTTTGTGGGAGCTGGATCAGGTGTTGGCAAAACACGCACCCGATGATGCGCATCTGATTGCCGCCACCAGCGCCTATGCCGAGCAACTGATGGAAAAGGCCGCCCTGCGCGCGAAGTCCGCTGGCCATCTGGCCCCGTTCCAGAACGCCGCTTGGCATATCGAGGCCGATGACCTGACGATCCGCGGTTTCGAACCGGCTTCAAAGGCGAAATCCACCACCCTCACCATGACGTTCAAGAAACCGAACGAGGTGGTGGGCAACCATATCGCCAAGTATCAGGCGATGAAGCTGGCCAAAATGCTGATGGCCTATGACTTCGACCGTCGCCTGAATCCGTTCGCAGAACTCGGCGGGTTCATTTTCACCTTCATGGGCGACGGCAAACCGGGCACGGGCAAGACCACCCTGATCCAGATGATGGCCGCACTGATCAACGACTATTGCCAGAACGCGGGCTATCCGTTCCGCTATCAGAACCTGAGCACCGACAATATCGACAGCTATCAGGGCAAATCCGGTCAGAACGCGAAGGCGTTTATCAACACGATCATCGACCCCTCGGTTATCGGGTTTGGCACCATCGACGATATCGACCAATTGGCGGGTAAACGCGGCGACCGGCAATCGTCAGCCGGGCAGCTGGAAATCACCGCCGTGCTGATGGAGAGTTTTGCCGGCGCCAACACCGTCGTGCGCGGCAACTGCACCTTTGGCATGTTCTCGAACTATCCCGAGAATGTCGACGACGCCCTGCGCCAGCGGGCGGGCGCGCGGTTCCTGGTGGACGGGCCGCAAACGCGCGAGGATTACATCGACATCCTGCACCTGCTGATGGGCCGCAACCACGACATCCCGCTGGGCGACCACGACGCCTATGCCGCGCAGGAGATCAAAAAGGCAGTCGTGGCCAGTTTCGAAAGCCATTCGCGCCCGCATGAGGATGCTCTGTTGCAGGTCTATGACCGGGTGTCGGGCGAGATCGGCCAGATGGACACCATCGCAAAGCTGGGCACCTACCTCAAGGCGATCCAGCAGGCGGATGAGCGGTTCACCGGTCGCGCGATCAAGAACATCACCGACGCGGTCAAGGTCCGTGCGATGGATTTCGAGCTGCCCGACGAATGGATGGAAAACCCCGACCTGTTCCTGTTCCGCGACTACGACACCAAGAAGGCCATGATCGAGGACCTACGCCAGCCGATCACGGTCGAGATGGTGATGCAGGAAATCAACCGCTACGTCGACAGCGAATTCCGTTATGCCGACAAAAGCGACGAGGTCGCCATCGAAAACGCGGTGCGCGAGATGGGGCGGATGGAAGAGGCCAAGCGGCGCTATCTGGAGGGCAAGGGGTGACCGGCGGACTGCTCCTGATCTTTGCAAGCCTGATCGGCGCTTGCATCTTCTTCGGTAGGGCCGTCGCGCGCCGTCGCCCGCCATCCGGATGGGCTTTTGCCATGCTCACGCTGATCATCTTTGCGGTCACCTATATCTGGAGTTCCCTGTTCGAGATCTGGATGAACGGCGCATCCATCTTGCGCCCGGTCTCGCTGCTCCACGCCTTTGGTCCCGGTGAAATGCCTTCACATTTCCTTGGTCGCGCGTTGTTCTGGTTTGTCCCCGCAATGATCTTGGCCGCAGGCGCGTATGCAACAACGCGCCATTGGTCAAAGGAGGCAAAGACATGACGTTGACACTTGCGATCACCGGTTTGGCACTCGTTCTGGGTTTCATCTTGCCTGTACGCTGGGGCGTGTTCGGCTTTCTGGGCGCAGTGGCGGTGCTGTTTCTGACCCAGTTCGGCGTGAACACAGGCGGCGGGTTTGAGGGCACGACATGGGAGGAAACGCTGATCCTGTTCGAAGGCAGTGTGGTATCTTACATCGGGTTCAACTTGCAGATCACAGCGCGGGCGTTTGCGTTGCCGTTGTTGGTGCTGGCGGTTGTGGTTGTCGGTCGGTTTGCTAGGAGTTATTGAGTGCTTGATATCCTCTACCTGATTACTTGTGCTCTCCTTGCCTATTCGGGCATCAAGTTTGTCTTATGGGTGATCAGGCGCAGTTTACCTGTACCTTTGGGTGGCTTCATGTGGCTCCGGTTCTTTTTTTGGTGGACCGCTAGTTTAGGCATCGCAGTTGCAGTGTATTATGGTTTGATTGCCATATGTGGCTGGGTGCTTTTTGACACTTGGGGGTTAAGCGAAAGGTTAGAACCTTCTGTGGTATTGGTTGGAGGTCTCATATTATCAGCGTCCTACTGGGTTGGACTGGTCAAGGGAATTGACCTGCAAGTCACGCATAGGTGGTCAGAATGATCCGCCTCATCAAAAGAGGCCTGATGTTTGGCAATCTCGTGCACATCTCCAGCCCGGCCTTGGTCGAGCGGTATAACCGCGCGTTGCAGCATCTGGCAGGCAAGACCACGGCGCTGACGGATTTCCATGTCGATATCTCGGGCTATTCGCCAGAGGTGGGGATTGAGCTGGAGGATGAGCTCTACCTCAACCCCAATGGGGTCAACCGGCAGTTCATCCTGCTGACGATCGAGCAGAAACGCGCACCTCTGCTGAACGTCAAGTTTTCGACCTCGCGCGACATCCTGCGCGACTTCATCGAGATGAACGAAGCGCAGCTGTTTGCCCTGACCGCCACGGATGCGGTGGCGGGAGAACTGGTGAACTCTGTCTTCAAACTGACCGCACCTGCCGACCTGCTGAACCTGCGCAAGATTGAAATTGAGGCCGACACGGTGGGCGGCACCCTGCGCAAATCGACGCAGCTGGCGGGTATGGTCGAGCGGTTCAAAACTGAAGAAGACGCCTGGTTCGACGACGTGCTGATCGCAAATATGATCGAGACAGCCAGGGAAACTGGTGATGTCGTGCGCAACCCGGTGCGCCTGCGCCATACCGCGTTTGTCCAACCGAATTTCTGGACGGCGCATTACGGGGGGCTCTACCTGTTTCCGGATTTGGATCATCCGACCGCGATTTTCATGGGCGACCGGCCAGATGATTTGCCGTTTGACCATGTCATTGGCAAATCACAGCAAAACAAGATTGCCAATTTCCTCAGTTCAAACAACCTGACCGAGACCATAATCGAGGCGCGTGGCGTGGACTCTGCAGCAATCCTGCAGCAGAAGATGGATTTCCTGACCATCGCGGCCGCCGCGGATGCTGATGTTGATCTGTCGGGGCTGGATCGCACCGATATGCGCCGTCTTGCCCGCAACCATTCGGACCACTTGCCCGACGCCTATCACGGGTTGGCGCAGCTGCAACGCTGGGCCCGGGACGGGGGGGCGTGGCCGCGCATCACCTCGGATCATCCGGCCTATTTCTATACGCTGCGCGCTGCCGATACACCGAACCGCGATCTCGTGAATATGCTGTTGGCCGAGATGGCCCCGCTGGACCCCCGCCAGATGTTCATTTGCCATAAAGAACTATTCTACAGCACATACGCCAAGTGGCCCGAGGCCAAAAAAGCCTATGTTGCCGACTTCCTTGTGCGCGAGTATCAGGTGGACAAAGCCGGTGCTCGGGCGGCGTTGTTCGGGCATGAGCAGGATATGGACGGGAATGATCGCATCAGCGATGCGGTGATCACACGTGTCGGGCCATGGGGCGCAGTAGGTAGAGTTTGAATGTTCGTCGCACTTCGTTTTCTTATCCCATTGATGGTCGTTCTGACGGTGATTTATGGCGCCGTTTCGATCTATTCCCGTTGGGTACGACGCGGTAAGCTGATCGCGCATTGGGAGAAAAAAGGAATGGTCGGGGATCGCGATGCTTTTGTTCAACGCGGTCTCAGGAAATATGACGGATCATTTCGCCGAAAGCTGATCCTGGGGATCTATGTCGTGCCCCTTGGCCTGATCATGATCCTGATTTATGTATCGAATTTCATGTGAGGGCATTGCCTATGCGCTATATCAAATGGGCCATTATCATCCTGTTCTGGGGAAGTGTCGCCTCGGTTCTGAATTACACGTTGCCGCAGCATGATATTGTCCGAATTTCAGATACTTATGAAAAGCGGATCGATCCGGGCGAAAACAGCATCTTCTGGTCGTCACAGGATGTGGGCAGCAACCCAAACACGCCCAACCGGGATGTATTTTTTATTCAAACCCGGAAGGCCAATGGCAAAGTCATGGTCTACAGAAACGAAGACACGGGTTGGGGTTGGCCGCCTTACTTCAAGCTGAACTCCTCTAACCTGCAGGCCGAGGCGGCTGATCTGAAGTCAGCCGAAGTCAGCCCACGATGGGTGGTTGTCCGGCATTATGGCTGGCGGAGCGAGTTTCTGTCGATCTTTCCGAATGCCGTGAAAATCTGGCAGGTCGATACGCCCGATCATCGCATCATTCCCTGGTTCAATATCATTTTCCTGACGGTTTTCTTTGCCCTGCTATGGGCCCTTTGGGTGCGCTGGCGCAGGTTCCGCGAAGCCCGGATCGATCCGATGATCGAAAACGTAGAAGACAGCCTTTATGCGGCTGGCGACGCGGTGGAAGAACAGGGCACCAAGGCGCGACGCTGGCTGGACAGTTGGAAATCAAAATAACCCCAGTCGCCGTTTGTGTGCCTGATCCCCGTGGGAAATGCCCTAGCGAACGACAAATTCTGCGTGCAGAGCACCAGCCGCCTTGATGGTTTTCAGAATGTCGATCATATCGCGGGGGGACACGCCAAGCGCATTCAGACCTGCCACCACTTCGGACAGGGTCGTTGCATCGGGGATTTCCGCAAGCCCGGTGCCTTCCTCCTCTTCGATGCCGGCAATTGTGCGGGGCACGACAACAGTTTCGCCCTGTGCGAACGGGTTGGGTTGCACCGCAATTGGTGCCTCCTCAACTGTAAGGGTCAGATTGCCCTGTGAGACAGCCACACGTGAAATGCGCACATCCTGCCCCATAACGATGGTGCCAGAGCGTTGATCCACAACCACGCGCGCCTTGCTTTCCGGCTCAATCAGGATGTTCTCGATGCGACCGATTGCATGGGCCGTGGACAGGGCCTGAGTCGCTTGGATATTGAGTTCAACGGTTCCTGAGTCGCGCATGATTGCAACGGGACGGTTGAATTCGGTGTTGATCGCAACCTCAATACGGCCCGCCGTTGTGAAATCCGGTTCCCGCAAGGCCAGACGCATTTGTGTCAGATCGGCAAGTTCGAAACCGACTTCGCGTTCGACCCGCGCACCCGACGGGATCACACCCGAGGTGGGCACGCCGCGAACTACCGAAGCGGCCTCTCCCTCCGCCGCTGCGCCGCCGGCCAGAACAGTGCCCTGCGCAACCGCGTATATCTGGCCATCGGCGGCATTCAGAGGAGTCATAATGAGGGTCCCGCCCAGCAAGCCCTTGGAGTCTCCGATGGCAGAAACGGTCACATCGATTTGCCCGCCAACCCGTGCGAAGGGTGGCAGACTGGCCGTAACCAGAACAGCCGCTACATTCTTGGGTCGAAAATCCTCTCCGTTCACGTTTACGCCCAATCGTTCGAGGATATTGGTCATGATTTCCTCGGTAAAAGGAGAGTTTCTCAGCCCGTCCCCTGTTCCGTTCAGGCCGACCACCAGCCCATAGCCGACAAGGTCGTTGCCCCGAACACCATCGAAATCCACCAGATCCTTCAACCGAATTGCTCCGGCATGCGCCAGGCAGGGTAGCAGGAAAAACAGGAACACCAGAAGTCTCATCTCAGGAAATTCACCAGTGAAAGGTTGGCATTGCGCACTGTGACCGCGTAGAGGCTTTCCAGCTGGAACTGTACCGTTTGCAACCGTGCGGCGGTTTCATACGGATCAGCAGCAATCAATTCGTTACGTGCGAACTCCATGCTGGTGCGGGCCGCTGTGTTGCGCGTGTCTGCTTGCTCGATACGCGCCTCTGCGGTCCCGATCTCGCCGCGAAGTTTGACGAGCTCGTCTGTCGCGCCAGCGAGATCAACGCCGAGATCTTTGAACAATGCAATTCGCTGGGACGGAGGGAAACCCAGGGCAGCATCAGCGACAAGCGCGGTAAGGGCGACGTCACGGATCGCGGGTTTTATCGCTGGATCAAGGGCCGTTATTGGAAGATCAATCTGTTCCCCGTCCGAAATCTGCATCGGGGCCAGAGCATTTGCCGACCCACCATAGATAACCGCGTCAAACTTGGCCGGATCGTTCATCCAGTTATCGGCGGCCTGACGGATCGCGCTGGTCGTGACCAACCCGGTCAGTTCGGATTGTAGCGAGCTCAAAATGCTGTCCGCATCCGGTAAGGGCGAGACATCGGTCGCCGTCCCTGAAAAAAGGCTTCGCCCGCCCGTGCGGGCGTTGAGGGCGGACACCATCGTATCCAACTGATTGCGTGCCTGAACCGAGGCTTGTTGATGAGTAACCGCCTGGTTCGATGTTCCGAAAGACAACAAATCTGCCGACATATCCGAGGTCGATTCTGCAATAGTCTTCACGCTTGTCTGCATCGCTTCGGTAAACAGTCGCGCTTCGGTTGTGGCGATCGCATAGGCGTCCAGCCGTTCCAAACCGCGATCCAGCTCAAGCAGATAGGCGTAATCGCCACCTAATCGGCCCGAGATATCCTGAACCCGCCCTGTCGACATTTCATGAGACAGGGTTTCGATCTGAGTTTTGATGTCAGTGCTGCGCGCGCGCAGGGTCAAACCACGCGCCAGATCGCCGATGGAAGTCAGTGTCATGTTCAAAGCCTCAGCAAAGTGTCCAAAAGTTCATCAACCACGGCGACAATTCTGGCGTTTGCGGCGTAGGATTGTTCAATTAGTATCAACCGCTGAAGCTCGGCATCGCTATCAACACCTTGCTCTGCTTCAATCTTTTGCATTTGCAGCTGAGCGTTTGCGGCAAACGCCCTGCGCTCCGTCGCCGTATGGGCTTTGGCTCCCGCGTACGACTGCAGCGCCTGAAACAGATCGGACATTCGCATATCTCCGGTCCCCAGGCCGGGCCCAGAAATTGGTCGTGCGGTCGTGAGAATTGCGCCAAATGCCTGCAGCTGGGCGGCGGTCCCGGGGTCGCCCGGGCCTGTGGCCCCCAGTCCGGTACGCAGCCGCCAGCTGTCACCGCCTTGATTGGGAACGACAATCGTATTCACTTCGATCCTTGATGCCAGACCGGGAGGCGCGAGGGGATCGAACCGGGTGCCGCGATCGGTGAAAAGACCAGGATCCGAAGGCAAGGCTGTCGGGTCCAGACCCGGGGTTTCAAATCGTTCGATCAGATCGCGCGCGACGGTATCCAGATTAATCTGAGCCTCGACGGCCAGTTCGTCGCGTATTTCGAACTGCGCGGCCAGCGCGCCACCTCGAATCTGCGCGAAATCTCCACTGACACGCACGGGCTGACCGTTGAGCGAAAGACCCGACAGCAAACCGTTAGCGACCGTCAAATGGGGTTTGGTGTCCCCGGTGGTCGAGAATGCGAACTCGGCGGCAGTGCCTTCCAGAAGGATCAAGCCGCCATCGGAATAAAGTGACACCTGATTGTTGTCGCGGGCCACCACATTGACCGGAATCAACGTATTGATCTGATCGATCAGCCTTTGACGCTGATCCAGCATTGCGCCGACATCTCCGCCGGAATTCTGAACGGCGACGATACGGGCATTCAGATTCTCGACATCTTGCAGAGTCTCATTCAAAGACGCCACCTGAGTGCCAATCGTCCGATCCGCGTCCGAGCGCACGTGCCGCAAGCCATCGGAGGCTTTGTTTAGTGCGATACTGACCTCTTGTGCCGCCTGGACGGCCTGATCCAGACGCTGGGCCGAATCTGGAAGGCTTGCAGCCGTTATCAGACTGCTCTCGAACGTCGCCAAGCGCGAAGATACCGAGGCCGGGTCGTCCGCGGTTCCAACCAGCTTTTCGAAGCCGACATAAAAATCCGACATCACGCTGGCATGTGAGAGTTCTGCGTCCGTTTCACGCCGGTTCGCAACCAGTACAGGATCCTGATGTCTGGTGATGCCGACAATTCGTACGCCATTGCCCGAAACCGTGCTGGTCGTCAGTTCCAGCGTGCGGCGGGCGTAACCTGGCGTCAGAGCATTTGCGATGTTGCCTGAAACAACCGCAGCCCCCCGGCTGGCGGCGTTCAGGCCACCTATGGCGTTGTTCAGCGCGGTTGAAATGCTCATTGAAAGGCTCCTTTCTGCAGGTCAGCGCGGCGATCAGCGTTTGATATTGGTGGTTTCTTGCAGCATCTCGTCCACTGTCTGGATGACCTTTGCGCTGGAGGAATAAGCGCGCTGTGTTTGGATCATCGAAGTCAGTTCCGTGGCCACGTCGGTTGTTGATTCTTCGCGCGCAAATGAAATCAGATCACCGGTCGGGCCTTCGCCTGCGTTCCACAGAAAGAACGTCCCACTTTCGCGTGACGGTGCGTAGGTTTGACTGTCCAGTGCAGTCAGCCCGTTCGGATTTGGCACATCGGCAAGAGGAATCTGGAACATGCGACGGCTGACACCGGTATCGTAGAAGGCGTAGACATATCCGTTCTCATCCACCTGCACGCTTGTCATCGTGCCTACGGCGGAGCCGTCGCGCGTGATGGAAACGGGGGCGAACGTATCCGAAAGCTGGGTAATGCCATCGGAATCCCCGATCTGGCCGATGTTGATCTCCATGGGTCCGCCTGCAACGTTGACCACGACACTGCCGGTCACCGGATCATATGCCCCGCCCGATATCGCCGTGACACTGGCTAATGTTCCCCCGGATGCACGGCTGTTGGTGAAGGTTAACGTGTATTCACCTATGATCGCCCCGCCCGACGCGGAATCGCGCAGGGTCATGGTCCAGGTGTTGCTGGACCCCGTTGCCGGCACTGTGGGCGTTAACTCGATATCCACGCTTTCCGACTTGCCCAGATTGTCAAAATACTCGACCGAAAGCGGTTGAATGTCGCCAGGAGCGCCGGCGTCGGTGGCAGTGGCGGGCAGATTCATGCGCAGGTTCATCTGGGTCGTTGGCGCCCCGGACAATTGGTTGACGCTCAGCTGGATCGGTTCCAGGGCGGCTGGCGTGTCGCGGGGCACCGACGGGATCGAGCCGTCAGGTGCGGCGCGCCATCCCAGCAGAACCAGACCTGATTCCGTGACAAGATAGCCTTCCTCATTCGTACGAAAGGACCCGGTTGTGGTCAGCAGCATCTCATTCGAACCGCCCGCGATTTGCGAACTGGGCCGTACGGGCAGCATTCCGCGTCCGCGTACGGCCAGATCAGTGGAATTGTTCGTCGTCACCAATGACCCGCGCTGGTCGATCAGGCGCTGGCTGGTGGTTCTGACACCACCGGCCGAATAGCTGCCACCCTGACCAGAGGTGACCATGGAATGAAAATCCGTTTCGACCCGCTTGTATCCAAAGGTTGAGGAATTGGCGATGTTGTCCGAGATCGAGGCCAGCCGGTTGGCATTGGCCTTCAGCGCCGCCACACCGGCATTCAGCGAAGAGGAAATGGTCATTGGCGCGCCTTTCTGTTGCGTCACTTATCGGTGCAACAGCTAACGCGTTGGGTCTTAACAGCGGGCTAACATCTAAAATCCGTCCAATATTAAGAGGGTTAAGGGTTGCGAAGAAAGACGATCTCGATCCGGTTGTTGCGTACAGCCATGGGGTTTGGAACGGACAATTCCCGGTCAGCATGGCCGGTGACACGGGCCATGCGATGATCCGGAATGCCCTTGTTTTCAAGAATTTTGCGCACGACAAGCGCACGCTTTGTCGACAGCGCCCAAACCGGTTTTTCCGCCAGAACAACCGGAGCAGAGCGGACATGGCCTTCGACCGAAATGGCATTGGTCACCAGATCCGAGGAACGGGCTACCAAAAGAATCAGCGCCCGCATCATCTGCGTTGGTTTGTCGGAATCTGGCTCGAACAGCGGCTGATCCTCGGTGTCGAACAGCTCGACCACCAATCCTTCGTCTGTGACGCGGGTGACAATATGCTTGCGCAGCTTGTCAGACACCATGCTCTCTCCGGTTCGGCCAAGGAGGTGTGCTTCGAGTGTCGAAAAGTCCTCGGAAATCTTTTTGCCGCCCTGATCATTCACACCGATTGATCCACGCGCCTGTTGCGCGCGGGTTGGACTGCGGTTGCTCGCTCCCGATCCGTCCATCACCATGGTTTTTTCCGAGAACATGTTGTCGCCGCCAAAGGCCCCGTCGCCCCCGCCTGACACGGGATTCACGGGAATGGTCGGCGAGAAGTAATCTGCCAAACCTTTGCGTTGTTTTTCCGTCGTTGCGTTCAGCAGCCACATCAACATGAAGAACGCCATCATGGCCGTGACAAAGTCTGCATACGCGACCTTCCACGCACCACCGTGATGACCATCGCCACCCGTTACACGCTTCTTCTTGATGATGATCGGCGCCGCATTGGATTGCGCACCCATCTCCACCACCTTTTCTATCACCCGAAAACAGGAGTAACCGGGCAGGTCTTAAGGCGGGTTTAACGTTTAAAACTGTCTCGATTTCTTCAGACGGGCAACTTGGTGCCAGCGCGCCGCAGAATCAACTGCAAACGGTTGAAGCTATTTTGAATGTCGTCTGTTTCCGCCTTGCCGAAAAAGGCGTCCAATTCATCATGCACGCGCACTGCCTGGTCCAGAAGCGGGTCTGACCCCTCGGTGTATAGCCCTGCTTTGATCATCACCTCGGATTGTTCGTAACTTCCGACCAGTTTGCGGGTTTCCGTAATCATCCGGTTTTCGTCCTCGGTCGCGGCACCAGGCAGGCTGCGCGAGACGGAGCGGCTGAGGTCGATGGCAGGAAACCGGCCACGTTCAGCGATTTCGCGGCTCAGGACAATATGCCCGTCCAGCACGCCGCGCAGAATGTCGGCGATCGGTTCTTCCATGTCCGATCCGGCGACCAGAACGCTGAAAACGGCGGTGATATCGCCCTGATTGGCAATGCCGGGGCCAGCACGTTCGCACAAGTTGGCGATGAGTGGCGTGACGGAAGGCGGGAAGCCGCGCAACGATGAAGTTTCGCCCATGGCGACGGCGATTTCGCGATGTGCCTCGGCAAATCGGGTGACGGAATCCGCCAGAAACAGGACATTCAGTCCCTGATCACGAAGATATTCCGCAACTGACATCGCCGACCAGGCGCACCGCCTGCGCGCCAGCGCTGACTGATCCGAGGTTGCCGCCACGACAACCGCGCGTTTCAGCCCGTCTGCGCCCAATGCGTGTTCGACAAACTCATTCACCTCACGCCCGCGCTCTCCGATCAGCGCAACGACGACGACTTCGGCCTGTACCGACCGTGCCAGCGTGGCAAGCAAGGTGGATTTTCCGACGCCAGAGCCAGCAAACAGGCCGATCCTTTGTCCCTGAACAAGGGGCAGCAAAGTATTGAGCATGGCCAGCCCGGTCTCAATCCTCTTGCCCAGTGGTTTGCGCGCAACGGCAGGTGGTGGGGGGGTCATGATGTCTCGATCTTGGGTGCCGGGTAGCAAAGGCTTGCCATCCAGCGGTTTGCCAAAAGGGTCGACCACGCGCCCCAACCAGTGCATCCCCGGCGCAAAGGCAGGCGTATGCTCGAGAATCACCTGATCGCCAAGACACACTCCGTCGGCCGCCGCCGCTGGCAGCATGTGAATGTATTTTGCTTCGACTTGGAGAACCTCTCCGGCCAGATCGGGCCCTGTGCGGCGGCGTAGGGTCAAGTGATCTCCGATGCGCGCATGACCTTCCAGCCCTTCAATTTCTATGGCTCCACGTCCGACGCCGGACACACGGCCCGTGTGATGCACGGCGGAAAGCCGGTCGAGTTGGCATTTCAGAAGAATCGGATCGAGAGCGGACATCTTTAGGTCTCCAGAGAGTTTCTGAAAACGGTTTCTAAAGGAATCGGGGTTAAGCCTTGATTGAAATTGATCGAGGGAGAAGCCCCGATGTTCTATGACCTGAACGTCTTCAAGACAGCGTACGCAATGGCAACCCATGCCGGACAACGGCAGGCGGTGATTGCGCGCAACATGGCCAATGCGGATACGCCGGGCTATCAACCCCGCGATCTTGAGGCTTTTCAGAAGGCCTTCGAAAAGTCTGGCCGCGAATCCGGCATGATCTCCACGCGGATGGGGCATTTGAATGGATCCGTCGCCACCCGCCCCTGGACAGAATATGAGGCTACGCCCTCAGGTGATCCAAACGGAAACGGTGTCTCGTTGGAAGAGGAGATGCTGAAAGCGGTCGAAGTCAAACGTCAGCATGACCGCGCGCTGGCGATCTACAAGTCTTCCATCGGCATTCTGCGCACCTCTTTGGGCCGGGCATAAGGAAGGGATGACATGAGCGATTTTTCCCATTCCCTTACCGCGTCGGCCAGCGCATTGCGTGCGCAGGCCTCGCGCTTGCGACATGTGTCGGAAAACATCTCGAACGCCGACACGCCCGGTTATCGGCGTAAGACCGTACCTTTTGAGTCGATCGAAAGAGAGGGGCGCGAGATTGTGCAGGCCGGGCAGGTAAAGCTGGATCGTCGCGCGCTTTCTCGGATCTACGACCCCGGCCATGCGATGGCGGATGAGACCGGCCACTACCGCGGCTCGAACGTCGATCTGATGATCGAGATCGCTGACGCGCGAGAAGCGCAGCGCAGCTACGAGGCCAATCTCAAGATGTTCGACCAGACACGCCAGATGTCGTCGAGCCTGATGGAACTTCTCAGAAAATAAAGGACACCAGAATGGATATCCGAGCCCTTAATGCTGCTCAGAATTATGCCGGCGCGCGCCCTGCGACGCAGGCCGATCCTGGTCACGCCGGACTGTCGCAAGGGACGCGTTCGGCTTTTCAGGATTTTGCCGCAACGCTGAAACAGTCTGAACAGATGTCGCAGGCCGCGATGACGGGGCAAGCCGATCCCCATGCGCTGGTTCAGGCGCTGGCACAAACCGAACTGGCTGTGGAAACGGCCGTAATCGTACGCAACAAGGTTGTCGAGGCGTATCAGGAAATCTTGCGGATGCCGGTCTGACAGGATGCTGGGCGAAGGACTTTTCTATGACATCGTGCGTCAGGCGCTGTGGGTCGCGGTGATCACTTCGGTCCCCATTCTGACCGTGGCGCTGGTATCGGGACTGGTTGTCGGCCTGTTTCAGGCCCTGACCTCGGTGCAGGAGATGACGCTGACCTTCGTGCCAAAGCTGATCGCCATCGTCGTCGTGTTTTGGATTTCGATGGGTTTCATGACCCAGACACTGGTCACGTTCTTCACTACCACCCTCATCCCCTTGATCGCCGGAGGTCGCTGATGGATACCGCCTATACAACTTTGTCCCGCCAGACGGGTCTGATGAATGAAATGCGGCTGGTCGCCAATAACATCGCCAATGCCAATACCACCGGGTATCGTCAGCAAGGGCTGGTTTTTTCTGAATTCGTCCGGGATATGCCGGGTAATCCCTCCCTCTCCATGGCGCGGGCCGAGGCGCGAAATACCTCGTTGCAACAAGGCGTGCTGACCGAGACCGGAGGGCAGTTCGATTTTGCCATCGAAGGCGATGGTTTTTTCATGGTTGAGACACCGGATGGCAACCGTCTTACCCGCGCGGGGGCTTTTTCGCCAAGCGCCGAAGGCGATCTGGTCACCATGGATGGCCATCGGGTTCTGGATAGCAATGGCGCGCCTGTTTTCATCCCGCCCGACGCGGCCTCGATCGATGTGGGCACGGACGGCACGCTCAGTGTCGAGGGGCAGGCGCTGGGCCAGATCGGGGTCTATCGCGTGGCTGAACCGTCAACACTGGTGCGCGAAGGCAGCACGCAGTTCCGGGCCGACGGGGACATTGCGCCGGTCGATAACCCGCTGGTTGTGCACCGGTTCCTGGAGGGGTCGAACGTAAACGCAATCGGACAGGTCACGCGGCTGGTCGAGATCCAGCGCGCGTACGAGCTGGGCCAGAGTTTTCTGGAGACAGAAGACGAACGCCTGCGCGGAGCCCTCAAGGCGCTGATGCGCTGATTTAGGAACGGAGGATTTGACATGCGAGCTTTGAAAATTGCAGCGACGGGCATGACGGCGCAGCAGATGCGGGTTGAGACGATCTCGAACAACCTGGCGAACATGAACACCACCGGTTACAACGCGCGCCGGGCCGAGTTTGCGGATTTGCATTATCAGCAGATGGCGCGGGCCGGAACGGTGAATGCCAATGATGGCACTGTATTGCCAACCGGTATTCAACTGGGTCTGGGTGTCCGGCCGGCCGCTGTCACTGTGAATCTGGAACAGGGGGCTTTGTCCGCGACAGGCAGCGATCTGGATATCGCAATCGAGGGGCGCGGGTACTTGGAAGTGACGATGCCCAATGGTCAGTCTGCGTTTACCCGTGATGGCAGTCTGAAACGCTCTGCGGAAGGTCTGATTGTGACGTCCGATGGGTTTGCCGTGGCCCCGGAAGTCACCATTCCGGATGACGCACGGTCCATTTCGATCAATGCAGCGGGTGAGGTCTATGCCTATTTCGACGACACCGCGGAAGGTCAGTTGTTGGGTGAGTTGACACTGGCCAGTTTTTCGAACGCCAAAGGCCTGGAGGCGGTTGGGAATAACCTGTTCAAGGAAACCGAAGCCTCTGGCACACCCACAACAGGTACACCCGGTGAGGATGGGTTGGGCACATTGCGGCAGGGGTATCTTGAGGACAGCTCGGTCGATGCCGTACGCGAAGTGACAGAGTTGATCGAGGCGCAGCGCGGATATGAGATGAATGCCAAGGTCATATCCGCTGTCGATCAGATGATGGGTGCAACAACGCAGGTGCGCTGATGCGGGGACTGATTCTGATACTCATCATGGCTCCGGCCATTTTACAGGCCGAAATCGTCGTGCCCAATCGCACAATTCGCGCCAAAGAGGTGATTGCCGCTGCAGACCTGGTGGTCAAAGACATGTCTGCAACCGGCGCCATCCGCGACGCTGCCCGGCTGGTTGGCCAGGAGGCGCGGATTGCGCTTTATCCGGGTCGACCAATTCGCCCATCCGATGTCCGCCCCCCGGCGATTGTCGATCGCAATGATCTGGTCACACTGGTTTTTGTTAGACGCCCGATATCCATCAAAACCGAAGGTCGCGCGCTGGGACGGGGGGCAGAAGGCGAGAGAATTCGGGTGATGAATCTGTCCTCTCGCACGACCGTGACCGGGGTTGTCCGCCCGGACGGGCAGATAGAGGTAAAGTGATGCGAAACATGACAAAAACCATCTTGATGGGAGTTGTGACCCTGTCTGCCTGCGGTCGCCTGGATCATCTGGGGAAGCCGCCCAGCCTGACACCCAATACGGAATCGCCTGAACATGTGGCAATGCTTTGGCCGGGCCTGCCGCTTCACGCGCAATCTCAGCGTACGGTCGATCAATCATCGCTTTGGCGTGGGGGGCAGCACTCTTTGCTCGGAGACCAGCGGGCGATGAAGAAAGGGGACATTCTGACTGTGGTGATCGAGCTGGATGAAAAGGCCGAAATCTCAAATGACACCAACCGCTCACGTTCGGGATCCGAGAGTCTGGAGGTGCCAGGCTTGTTTGGCCTGCCGCAGCGGGCAGCCGAACGTTTGCCAGATGGTGCTTCGCTGGATGATGCGGTCTCCATCGACTCATCCTCGGTCAGCAAAGGCAAAGGGTCGGTCAAACGGAAGGAGAAGCTGACCTTAAGGGTTGCGGCAACCGTCGTTGACGTGCTGCCCAACGGGGTGCTTTCGATAACCGGGTCACAAGAGTTGCGGGTTAACTTCGAACTCCGCGAGCTGTTGGTGGCCGGATACGTCCGCCCCGAGGATATCTCGCGCCAGAATGAGATCACCTATGACAAGATCGCCTCGGCGCGGGTGTCATATGGTGGGCGTGGTCAAATCAGCGACGTTCAGCAGCCCCGATACGGGCAACAAATCCTTGATAGCCTGCTGCCATTTTAAGGTGTTGTAATGATTAAGAAGCTTCTGCCTGTTGTGTTGCTTGTCGCAGGGCTTGCAGCTGGTGTGGGTGCAGGTATCGTGCTTGCCCCGAAGGACGGCACAAAGGCTGATCCGCCCACGGTTTCCGCTAAGGAGAAACCTGGCGAAAGCACATCCAAGGACGATAGTATCAAGAAATCCATGGATGAGTCTGGTGCCCATGATTACTTCAAATTGTCCAAGCAATTTGTTGTGCCAGTCGTGGAACATGATCGGATTTCGGCGCTGGTCACGATGTCGCTGAGTCTGGAGACCCGACCAGGATTGGAGGAAGAAATCTACAAGATCGAACCCAAGCTGAGGGATGGATTCCTTCAGGTATTGTTCGATCACGCCAATACCGGTGGGTTTGATGGCGCGTTCACCGAGTCCGGCAATCTTGAGACCTTGCGCCGGTCGCTGTTGGACGTGGCCAAACAGGATATGGGTGACGATGTCTCGGGTGTTCTGATCATGAGTGTCAGCCGTCAGGATACCTGAAACGGCTGGCGTATCGCTGTCATTCGCATGATCCTGCTTGTCAGGTGTTTCCCAGCCGGTCTTTGGGACGGGTTTTCTCTGCCAGAGAAGCCACGGCCTGTTTTCGCCCGAAGGTCTGGCGCAGCGTGTCCAACGCATCCAGCTTTTGCGCCCGCGCGCGCGCGAGTTCGATATTCAGCCTCCGACGTGCCGTGGCCTCCCAAGTGTGCCACATCAAGTCCGCACCGGTCAGGAGGTATTCCTGCGATTGCGCCTCTGCGGTCCGAACCTCTGCCATCTGACTGTCCAATTGCGCCAGCTGTCCGAGAATGCGGGCTTCGTCGAGCAGGATCGGACGTAATCGTTCGTATTCGCGCTGAAACGCCAGTTCAGTCACTTTTGCAAGTTTGGACAATTGTTTCTGGGTCACGACACTTGCTCCTTGGCGCGTTTTCGCATCGCTTCGGCAAAACGAATGGCGGCGGCAACGGGGCGGTAATAGGCTTCGTCAATCTCATCTCCAATTTCGACCGTTGCGTGCAGAGCACGCGCTGTTGGTGGGTCAGAATGGATCGGAACGCCTGCGTCACTGGCCTTGGTCCGGATCGCTGCGGCCACCTCATCCACGCCTTTTGCAACGCAGACGGGGGCTGTTCCGGTGGCGCGGGACCATTTCAGGGCGACAGCGAAATGGGTTGGGTTGACAATCACAACGTCAGCCGCGGGAACTTTGGCCATCATTTGGTTGCTGGCGATGTCCTGTGCGCGCTGACGCCGTTGTTGTTTGACATGTGGGTCGCCTTCGGAATCTTTGGTTTCATCCTGAAGCTCTTTCCGCGACATTCGGTTTTTGCGCAGGTGTTCAGCATGTTGCCAAAGGTAATCGATCAGACCAATTGCCAGTGCAACAAGCGTGACGATGAACAAAAAACGCAAAAGCAGGGTTATCATGAGCAGTATTGACGACCGGGCAGGAGCCGCGCTGGCCGTGAGAATCTCGGGCAGGTTCCAGTGGAGATACAAGGCCAGGCAGGCGCTGTAGACCAAAAGCTTGACGCTGCTCTTGGCAAACTCGAACAATCCGCCGCGCCCGAATTTGTTTTTGGCATTCGAGATCAGAGAGATACGCGAGGCACGCGGTTTCAACTTTTCCGGCGCGAAGATCAAGGCACGTTGCGCGATCAGATTGAGCAGAACTGCAAGGGCCGGAAGTACAAATAAGGATGCGATGGGTACGAGAGCTGACAAAAACAGGCCCCCGACCACACCCGTCGATGGGCCCGAGATCAGAAGGGTTCCGATTTCGTCGGACCGATCGATCAAGACCACAAATGACGTGCCCAGACTGCTGACCATGTGATGCCCCGCCAGCAGAAGCGCAACCAGTACTCCTGCATACGCGGCCACGACTGAAAGGTCGTTAGACTTGGCCACTTCGCCTTTCTTGCGTGCTTTTTCGAGTTTCTGAGGTGTTGCTTCAAAGGACTTGTCGCTGTCGTCGTCCTGCGTGCTCATGGTCCGACCTCAATCGGATTCAACAGAAAGGTCGAAGAGGCGTCAAACCAAACCGATAACACCAGCGGCGCCCCCGCGAATAACAGGAACAATCCCGCGAAAGTTATTGCCGGGGCGCCAACAAAGGCCACCATCAGTTGCGGCATCGCGCGATTGATCACGCCAAGCGCCAAATTGTAGATCAGCGAGGCGATGACAAACGGAGTGGCCAGCGCAAATGCCAATCCGAAACTGCGGGCGACTTGCTGAACGCCCCATTGTGACAGATTCGACGCGGTGGGCAGCACGCCCATCGGCAGCAGAGTATAGCTGTGGATCAGAAACTGAGCGGCGCGCACGTGCAGCCCCATCGACGCGGTCAGCGCCAATCCCGCCATGGTCAGAAAATACCCCATGGCCGGAACCGGTTCCGTCGCTGCGCCCCCAAGGATTTGTGACAATGAGGTTGCCTGCGCGGCTATCGAGCCTGCGGTTTGCAATGCGAGAACAAACAAGCGCAGCCCGATGCCAAGAGCCAATCCAACCAGAATCTCGGTTCCGATCAGGCGAAGGCTGACGTCAAAGCCATAGGAAGGGGCCGGGCCAGAGATCGCAGGCGCAACAATCAGGGTAAAGGCAGTCGCCACGCCGAATTTCACGCGCGTCGGGATGCTGCGTTCCCCAAAAGCGGGCATCAGCGAGACGATGGCCGAGACCCGCAAAAAAACGGCAAAACCAAGCCACAAACCTTCGCCGAGTTGCGGCAATAGAGCGGTTGGCAGACTGATCACGCGGGCACCGTTCCAACCAAAGCGGGTCGCGCGTCCAGCCCGATCTCTTCGAAGGAAAGAACCGGATTGGCCACGCCACGAGCCTGCATGATCGTGCGCAACAATCTGCGGCGGCGGGTAGAGGTCACAACCGCAGGGAACAGGCCGTGGTCGGCCGATTGCGCGACCGTCGTGCTTACGCCATCCGCCAGTTTGTTGAACAAATTGGGCGGCAGTGCCACGTCCAACGAGGCATTTGGGGCATCAATCTGGTAGGTTGCAAAGGTATCTTCCCACTCTGGTGCTAGCTGGATGAGAGGGATCGAGCCGTCTTCGCGCTTCATGTCGGCGATCAGTTGGAAGCCCAGCCTTTGGCGCACCAATTCACAGATACCTTCGGGTTGGGTCGTGGTCAGCCGCGCTTCGGCAACCGTTTCAAGGATCAGCGCCATATTCCGGATCGATACTTTTTCATCCAGCAGTAGCCGCAGCACAGCGTGCAAGGTGTCGATCGGAACCTTGTCGGGTATGAGTTCGTCCAGCAGTTTACGGTTGGCCTCAGCCCTTGTCGGATCGCTTAGCCGCGTCATCTCGGACAGAAGGCGTCGCAGGGATTTCAGCGTTAGCAGGCGCGAGAAGTTCTGTTTGATGATCTCCAACAGGTGTGTCGCCAGAATTTCGGGCGGGGTGACAATCGTGGCCCCGTTCAGCGCAGCGGCTTCCTGATCCTTGGGCAGAATCCAGCGGGCCGGAGCGCCGTAGACAGGTTCAGTGACATCATTGCCATCCGGAAGCAGGTCATGGCCATCCTGCACCAGCGCCAGAACCAGATCAGAGTTCAGAACTCCCCGGGCCTGTTCCACACCCTGAACCTTGATCACATAAGTTCCCGTAGGCAGGTCAGCGCGGTCGGTCAGACGGATTTCGGGCAGAATCAAACCAAAACTGGATGCCACATATGTCCGCATATTGGCGATCCGTGCATCCAGCCCGGTGCCCGGATTCAGGACCATGCTCACCAGATCGGGCGCGAATTCCAGATGCACGTCATCCAGGTCCAGAATGTCTCCGATCGCTTGTGGCGTGGAGTGATCGCTGACGGGACTAGGGGTTTCGGCGGCGACGGCCTGTGCCTTTTGTTTCTTCAAGCCGCTGTGGGCGGCAAAGCCCAGAACTCCGGCCCCCAATATGAACGGGACAAAGGGCAACCCGGGCACCAGTGCAAACAGGATCATCAGCACTGACACCGCGCCCAATGCAGCTGGATGCCGCCCCAACTGCGCAAAGATCGCACTGTCCGTGGCGCCCTGAGTGCCTCCGCGCGCCAGCAGCAATGCAGATGCGATCGAGATAATTACCGCCGGAATTTGCGAAACCAGCCCATCGCCCACCGTCAGGATTGCGTAGGTTTCGAATGCGGACCCCACCGGCATCCCGTGCACGATCACGCCCATAACAAGACCCATTACAAGGTTCAACAAAGTGATCAGTAGGCCGGCAACCGCATCGCCTTTGACGAATTTAGATGCTCCGTCCAACGAGCCGAAGAACGTGGTTTCCTGCTGTTCCCGTTCACGACGCTCTTTCGCCTGTTGGTGGTCGATGGCCCCGGCCGACATATCGCTGTCGATGGCCAGTTGTTTGCCGGGCATTCCGTCCAGCGCAAACCGAGCGCCCACCTCAGCCATACGGGTTGCGCCTTTGGTGATGACCATGAAATTCACGATCAGCAGCACACCGAACACAACCAGCCCCAGAAAAATACTGCCGCCCATGACAAACTTGGCGAACCCTTCGATCACATTGCCCGCAGCGCTGGTTCCCGTATGCCCCTGCCCGATGATCAGCTTGGTGGACGACACGTTAAGCGACAGTCGCAACATCAGGGACGCCAGAAGGATGGTCGGGAAGGAAGAGAAATCCAAAGGTCGTTCTATGAACAACGTCAGGGTGAAAATAAGGATCGCCAGCGCAAAGGAGGTGGCCAGGCCGATATCCAACACCCAGGCGGGCATCGGCAGGATCATCATCACGATGACTGCCATCAAAGCCATCGCCAGCAAAACCGTGGGGGAAAAGAGCGCGCGAATATCGATCCGGGGCACCTGGGCCTCCTAGTTGATGGGGATGAAAGGGACGGTGCGTTTGTTATCTGGAACCAGTGACCCCAAAGCGGTGGGCCGGGCATCTGCTTGCAACGGGATCAGCGGGTTCGGCCGGGCCAGTATGATTTCGGTATTTTCCAGTGGGTTTGCGCCGGGTGAGTCCAACCCGGCCAGAACATTCCGGAACCGCTCGGTGTACCGTTGTGCAAGTGATTGCGTTCGCGAATGGTACGCACCGGCAGCAGCGGGCCACGAGCCGAGCTCTGCGTAGAGTTGCCTCAGAAATCGCGCTGCATATGTTGCATTTTCGTCCGGGTCGAACATGGCGTCGATGGATCGAAAAGCCTGCCCGTGCCAGCGATAGTTGATCTGGAAACAGCCCACATCAAAACTGCGCGCGCCGGTTCTGAAAACATCGAAGAGGTATGTCTTCGCCTCTGCCTCGGTCTTAAACCAGAACCCTTTGCCCTCAAGATTGACGGTCCAGGGCCAGGGTTCAAACTGTCCGCCCTGTGTTCTTCCGGTTTCCACCCGGGAAATCGCGCGAAGAACGTTCAACGGGACGTTTTCGGCCCGAGCCGCCCGCTCGGCCGCGCGATCGCATGGATTTGTCATTGCCCAAGCGCCTGACGCTGTGAAAACCAGCGTCACCGCGGCAAGCGATTGAAATGTAAGGTTCTGCATTCTGCCAACCCGGGGATTCTGACATCGTCCCGCAACGCTAGCCGGTTTTCGGTTTACAGACCGTTAGCGACGTCTATGTCCTGTCGATCTTTCGACCGAACACAACGCTTGTGTTGGTGCGCAAAACCCCGGGTATCTTGGCCAATTCGTCCACCAGAATATCCAGATCTTCCAGCCGTGGAGCCTCGGCAGTCAGCAACAGGTCAAAGTCGCCGTTGATCGAGAGGCACAGCCTAACTTCGGGATAGGCTTCGAGGCGTTTGATGATGCGGGTGGTCTCTTTCTGCTGGACTTCGAGCAAGACAATCACCTGAACCTTGGGCGTGTCTTCGGTTTCGCCGAGCACCACCGAGTATCCCTGAATGACGCCCCGCTCCTCCATCCGGTGAATGCGTTCGTGTACGGTTGTGCGCGCAACCCCAAGCGTGGCAGCGATGCGTGTGGTCGAGGCGCGGGCATTGTGCTGAAGGGCGGCGATAATGCGACGGTCGAGCGGGTCCATTTAAGCTCCGGTTCAGGCTGGTGTCGCCCTGATTTTGGTCGGTTTGGCTGTCGCGCTCAAGACAGGCGCGGGAAATTCGGGTGCAGATCGTCGATCACGATGGGATGCGCATGTGGCGCGGGCCCAGAAAGATGCGGATGCGTTCGGGGCAGATCGGGATGATCGTGGATAATGGCACCTTGCGTGGGGCGCGGCCACACGATCAGGCTAAGGCCAAGGCCGAGAACGGCGGCAGTCGCCATGCTGGCTAGTGCCACGGTCGTGCCGAACTGCGTCATGAGCCAGCCGGCCAGAGGGTAAAGGAACAGCCAGCATCCGTGGGACAAGGTGAACTGAGCGGCAAACACAGCTGGTCGATCCTCGGGATGGGCCGAACGTGTCAGAAGGCGGCCCGAAGGCGTCAGCGTGGCGGCATATCCAAACCCGACCAGAGCCCAGGTCCCGGTCAGTGTCGCCAAAGACGGAGGTATTACCGCCGAAAGGGCTGCGGCCAAGGACATGACTCCGGTGGCTATCGTGGCGCCGCTCAGCATCACGCGGCGATCCGGGAAACGCTCCAATATCCGGGGCAGCGCAAATGCCGCCAGCATCGAACCGCCGCCGAACCCGGCCAGCGCGATGGCCACGGCGCTTTCCGACAGGCCCATCTGCGCGCGCACGATCACCACCGTGTTGACGATGACCATCGCGCTCAGCGCCGCCGCCGTCCAACTCAATGCCAGCAGGCCACGCAAGCGCGGTGTTTTCAGGTAGATGCGGATGCCCCGTGTTGTGCGATCGTAGATGCCACGCCTCTGGGTGGGTTTTGGCGATGGCAACGTGACCGATACCACCAGTATGGCAGAGGCCACAAACCCCAGGCAGGTTCCCCAGAACAGGTTGTCGAAGCTGACAATCAGCAATAACGCCGCCGCCAGCATCGGGCTGAGCAGGCTTTCCAGATCATACGCCAGACGGGACAGAGACAATGCCTTGGTATATTCCTGCTCATCGGTCAGAACATCCGGGATGGTTGCCTGAAAAGCCGGGGTAAACCCGGCCGAGGCCGATTGCAGCACGAATATCAGCACATAGACTTGCCAGACCTCGGTGACGAAGGGCAGACACAGGGCAACAAGAGCCCGCACCAGATCCAGCGCCACCAGCATACGCCGCCGGTCCAACCGTTCAGCAAAAGCCGCGGCCAGAGGCGCAATCGTGACATAGGCCACCATTTTGATGGTCAGCGCCGTGCCCAAAACCAGGCCCGCAGCCCCTCCGGCCAGGTCGAAGGCCAGCAACCCGAGCGCCACTGTGGCCAGCCCCGTTCCGGTCAGGGCAACCACCTGCGCGGCCAGCAGATGGCGATATGTGCGGTTTTTCAGAACGCTGAACATGTCTCAGAGATACTTTGTTATTTCTTTGAAACCCTCAACCTCTTCACCTTGGGAAGACAGGCAGTGGTCGATGTGGTCATGTATCAGCGCGCGTTTCGCGTTGGTAATCGCTTTTTCCACGGCAAAAAGCTGTTGCGCGATATCTGCGCAGGGGGCCTGGTTGTCGAGCATGTCGATAACCTTGGCCAGATGACCATGGGCACGCTTCAGCCGCGCCGTGATCTGCGTATGCGCCTGGTGAGGGTTGGTTTTCATTTCTTATCCCTATCCTCCCCATGGGGATATCGTCAAGCAAGTATGGGGGTCGCGTGTGCGGCGAAGAGACGGCGTTGAGTTTGTGAACGAAACCTCCTATTTCGGGGTCAAGACCGGACAAAGGAATGTCGCGTGGCGAACCATTTATACAAGAACGATCTGCCGGACGGGCTGGATCTGGGGCCTGTTGTGGCCATCGATTGCGAGACGATGGGGCTGAACCCGCATCGTGATCGCCTGTGCGTCATCCAGATGTCGGGCGGGGATGGCAACAGTCACATCGTTCAGGTGGAAAAGGGGCAGAAGACGGCACCCAATCTGTGTGCGATGCTCGAGAATCCCGAAGTTCTGAAATTATTCCACTTTGGCCGCTTCGATATTGCTGCCATGTATCACACGTTCGGAGCGCTCGCGGCACCCGTCTATTGCACCAAGATCGCCAGCCGTCTGGTGCGGACCTATACGGATCGGCACGGGCTGCGAAACCTGTGTCAGGAACTGATCGGTGTCGATATTTCGAAACAGCAGCAGATGAGCGATTGGGGCGCCGAATCCCTGACAGATGCGCAGTTGGAATACGCGGCTTCGGATGTTTTGTATCTGCATCGGCTGCGGGACGAATTGAACCTCAGACTGGCTCGTGAAGATAGGACTGACGTCGCGCAGGCTTGTTTTGAATTCCTGCCGACCCGCGCGAAACTGGACCTGGCTGGTTGGCCTGAAACGGATATCTTTGCACACTCATGACCGACAACGAATCATTTCTGAAAACCGCCCGACAGGTTGTGACCGACGAAGCCCGGGCACTGGATGTTCTGGCCGACAGTCTGGATGATCATTTTGCCGAGGCAGTTCATCTTGTTCTGCAGGCGACGGGTCGCCTTATTGTAAGCGGAATCGGGAAATCCGGGCATATCGGGCACAAGATCGCGGCGACCTTGGCCAGCACGGGCACCCCCGCTTATTTCGTGCATCCTGCCGAGGCAAGCCATGGTGATCTGGGCATGGTGTCGAAAGGTGATGTCGTCCTCGCCATCTCGAATTCGGGCGAAGCGCCGGAACTTGCCAACCTGCTCGCCTTTACGCGCCGGTTCGACATCCCTCTGATCGGATTGTCGAGCAAACCAGAAAGCACGCTGATGACGCAGGCGGATGTCCATCTGCTGATCCCGTCTCTGGGTGAAGCCTGCGGGTATGGCATAGTGCCCTCGATCTCGACCACGCTGACTTTGGCGATGGGTGATGCGTTGGCAATCGCGCTCATGAAATATCGCGACTTCAAACCAGAAAACTTCCGAGACTTTCATCCCGGCGGGAAGCTCGGAGCACAGCTGAGCAAAGTGCGCGACCTGATGCACAGGGACACCCCAGTGGTTCCATCCGGCACCCCCATGAGCGAGGCGCTTTTGGTAATGAGTCAAAAGGGCTTTGGTGTCGTCGGTGTTGAAAACGAAGATCATCGTATGCTGGGCATTGTGACCGACGGTGACCTTCGGCGGCATATGGACGGGCTGCTGAACCTGACGGTCGATCAGGTCATGACCACAAATCCCCGCACCATCGGCCCGGACGAGCTTGCCGAGGGCGCGGTGTCGCTCATGACGATGCAAGATCCCAAGATCACCTGCCTTTTTGTCATCGACCCGGAAAAAGACGGCCGCGCCGAGGGTATTCTGCACATTCATGACTGCCTGCGGGCTGGTTTGGGATAGGGGGCTGACGTGGATCGTTATTCCCGCATGGTGCAGTTCCTCAAGGTTCTGCTGCCGCTTGCGGCGATATTGCTGCTGTCCACGGTCTTTCTGCTTTCGCGCAGTGTCGACACCAATGTGAATGTCCCGTTTTCGGGTCAGGAAATCGATGAGCGCCTGTCCAATCAGGTCGTCACCCGCCCAAACTACAAGGGCGTGACCCGGGATGGGGAAGAGATTCAGGTTGTCGCGCGCCAGGCGCGTCAGGGGGCCGAGGCCACTGACCCGACCGCTTCCGAGTTGCAGGGCCGGTTCGGATTGCGCAACGGCGGTGAAATCACGCTGGAATCCAATTCCGGCAGAATTCGCCCCGACAAGGGCACTGCAACCTTTGTCGGCGATGTGGTGATCACCACAGCCGATGGAATTCAGGTGACGACCGATCTGTTGAATACGTCACTTAACGAGATCCGTGGGGATACGCCCGGTCAGATCAATGGCACCGGCCCCATCGGTGATTTTACAGCCGGACGAATGACATTCGGAACGGAAAAAAAGGACGGACCCGTCCATATTCTTTTTACAGATGGCGTGAAGCTGATATACGAACCTCAGAAAGCAGAAAGATAACCTGTGTATGATTTCCGTGTAGCCCTTGTTTGTATTGCCCTGACTCTGTCCGCTCTGCCATCGCTGGCGCAAGAGGCGCAGGTCGCCTTTGGGGCGGTCAAGGCCGACCCGACGCAGCCGGTCGAAGTGACGTCCGAGTCGCTGAATGTGAATCAAGAGGATGGCTCGGCCGAATTTCTGGGCAATGTCATCGTCATCCAGGGCGAAATGCGTCTTACGGCGGAACGCGTGCTGGTGATTTACAATCAGGAACAATCGGCGATTGAGCGGATGGAGGCCACCGAGAATGTCGTTCTGGTCAGCCCTCCGGATGCGGCGGAAGGGGATTGGGCGGAATACACCATTGATACCGGCGTCATCGAGATGCGGGGCAATGTCTTGCTGACGCAGGGGCCCAGTGTCATCAGTGGCGATCAGATGACCGCGAACCTGACCACGGGCACCGCGACGATGACGGGTAACGTCAAAACCATCCTGCAGCAGGGGCAGAACTGATGGCACGCCCAAAGCTCTCGGTGGCCGAAGGGTCCTCGGGCCTGCGGATCGAGAAGCTGCGCAAATCCTATCGCAAGAAAACGGTCATCCGCGATGTCTCGATGACGCTGGATCGCTCAGAAGTGGTTGCGTTGCTGGGGCCGAACGGATCAGGCAAGACGACGACCTTCTATTCCGTGGCCGGGCTGGTGTTCCCCGAGGCGGGAACCGTCACCATTGATGGCCAGACCGTCACGACCCTGCCGATGTACCGCCGCGCCCGCTTGGGAATTGGCTATCTGCCACAGGAGATGTCAATCTTTCGCGGCATGAGCGTGGAAGACAACATCGCCGCTGTACTGGATATCACCGTCGATCACGCCCATCGCCGCAAGGAACGTCTGGAAGAGCTGCTTTCGGACTTCTCGATCGAACATTTGCGCCGCGCCCCGGCGCTGGCCTTGTCCGGCGGAGAGCGCCGCCGGGTCGAAATCGCGCGCTGCCTTGCAGCGGACCCGAAATACCTGCTGTTAGATGAACCTTTTGCGGGTGTTGATCCGATCAGCGTTGGCGATATCCGGCATCTGGTGGCCGATCTGAAAAAACGAGGTATCGGTGTCTTGATTACCGACCACAATGTGCGCGAAACGCTTGAGATCGTGGATCGCGCCTACATTCTGCATGACGGACAGGTCCTGATGTCCGGAACCCCCGACGAGGTTGTCGAAAACGAAAATGTACGCCGTGTCTATCTGGGCGAAAATTTCAGGATTTCATGAGGTTGCGCAGAATTGCGTCGGCTGCATGGCGGAAATCGCGTATATACACGGCTGTTTTGATTGACTTTTCCGCTGTGTCTTGCCTCAATTGGTTCATGGCATTTCTACGGTTCCAACCTGGATCGGATGGCTCCTTCATCGAAGGGCCGGGACGGGGACAACCGCAGCATATGTCGCGACCCCCCACCCGATAAAAAACAGGCGCATCTATTCGGATGACGTCAATAAGGGTGTGAATTGTGAAGGAGATCACATGCGTTACCAAATCAGCGGAAAACAGATCGACATCGGCGCGGCTCTGCAGACTCACGTGCAGACCGAACTGGGCGAGGTCGTTGGCAAATATGCCCAGCGACCGACAGATGCCAATGTCGTCTTTTCCCGTTCGGCGCATGAATATGTATGCGAAACCACCGTCCATCTGTCGACCGGTCTGACGGCGCAGGCCAAGGCCCATGCCACCGAGATTTACGCGGCCTTCGAGGGATGCTGTGACAAGATGGAAACACAGTTGCGGCGTTACAAACGTCGCCTGAAGGACCATCACAAGGATCGGTCCGAACCGGTTGAACTCTTTGGTGCGTCGTCTTATATCCTCGCCTCTGACGAATCGGATACAGCGGACGAGCCCGATTCTCTGCAGCCTATGATTGTGGCAGAGATGGAGACTAAGATTCCGTCGCTGAGTGTCGGTGAAGCTGTTATGCAGATGGAACTGGCCGGTGCCCCGGTGCTGGTGTTTCGAAATGAGAACAAGGATGGGTTGAATGTCGTATACCGTCGCGAGGACGGCAATATCGGCTGGATCGATCCTTAACAGGCAGGAAATTTTGGCCCGTCCCCGTGACAGTCGGGGGCGGCGCGCAGGAGCAAATCAATGGAGCTTTCGAGCATTCTAAAGCCCGAAGCGGTGCGCGTGTTGTCCGCGGCTTCCAGTAAAAAACGTTTGTTTCAGGAAATTGGCGATGTTGCTGCCGTAACTCTGGGTCTGGATGCGCAAACTGTCGTCGACAGTTTGCTCGAGCGTGAGAGTCTTGGTCCAACTGGCGTCGGGCACGGCGTAGCCTTGCCACACGCGCGCCTGACCGAGCTTGAGGCAGTGACCGGTGTATTCGTCATGCTGGAAAAGCCGATTGATTTCGGTGCGGTTGACCGCCAGCCCGTCGACATTGCGTTTTCCCTGTTCGCACCCGAAGAGGCCGGTGTCGATCATCTGAAGGCACTGGCACTGGTGTCACGCACGTTGCGCGAGCAGTCGGTCTGCGCAAAGCTGCGCGCCAACCCTGATCCGGTCAAGCTGTATGCAATACTGACCGAAGCGCAATCGGTTCAGGCCGCTTAACGCCGAAACAAAAAAGCCCCCGGTTTTCGGGGGCTTTTACGGGTGGCGACCGAGATCAGCCGCCGGTTCCCATCTCCAGCGTCCACCAGATTTTCCCGCCGTTTTCCTGGTGCCAGGCGAATCCCATTTGTGTCGCTTTCGGGTCCATGATGACCGACCGGGGCCCGGGCTCCTGCATCCACGCGGCGAGGGTTTCGGTCTCGGTTTCAAAGGTTTCCGAGATTGCCTCGCCCAGGAACGTGCCGAAATACCCAACGCGGGCAACCCGATCTATCGGTGACGAGCCGTCTGAACCAAAGTGCCACGGACGGTTCTGACGGGCCATGTCCTTGGAGTGGGTCGCGGCCGCCGCGTTGAGTTGTGCGTTCAATTGCACCGGCTGCAACCCGGAGGCCTGACGCAACGCATTGACAGAATCCAACATGCGAAACTGCAGTTTTTCGGGGTTGCCCCGGATCTTGTAAACCGTCGGCAGCGGTCTGCCATCCGCCCCCAACGTGCTGGTGCGCGAATCGGTACATGCCGCCAGCGCGACAAGACAAATCAGGATCAGGGAAAAAATGCGTGTCATGATGGGCCTTAAATCTGAGTTAACACGGGAAATACCTTGCCTCAGGGCGCAGGGCAAATGCCCATTGGGTCCGCCTTGCATGATTTTGCCGGTTTGATTTGCGACTGAAGCATTCTGGCCATAGAATGCCTCAGATTTCGCTTCTTTTCTTATCAAAGGACCACACATCATGGTCAATAAACTCATACTCGTTCCGTCGCGCCGAGGATTTATGGCAGGCGCTGCCGCGAGTCTGGCGTCTCCGGCGATCGCGCAATACATCCCCGGAGACCCATTGCGTCCCGCGCCCGAGCCGGAAGCACCGGTGCGCCGCAACGTGTCGGGATTCCGGGCGCAGGACTGGCAGCCTTACTTTTCGAACACAAAAAACGGGGCCATTCTGGTCGATACCGTGTCACGGGCGCTGCATTATTGGTCAGAAGATGAATCTGTCTATAAACTCTACCCCTCATCGGTGCCTTTGACCGAAGAACTGACCAGACGCGGACGCACCAGTGTTATCCGCAAGGTCGAAGGCCCAAGCTGGTCGCCGACCCCTTCAATGAAAAAGCGAAATCCGGAATGGCCGGATCATATTCCGCCGGGCCCCGATAACCCGTTGGGAACACACGCTTTGTACCTTAGCTGGAAGTACTACCGCATACACGGTACCCATGACACGCGCAAAATCGGACGTCGGTCCTCGAATGGCTGCATCGGTCTGTTCAACGAAGATATCGCCGAGCTTTTCGCGATGGCCGAGGTTGGCACGCAAGTGTTGCTAATTTGACGACATTTTCGCGCACGAACCCGCTTGTTTCGTAAGTAATAATTGCATTCCATCAGGATAGCTGATTAGAAAAAAACACGAGGTAAGTCTTAGATGTGCGGTTTCGCCAAATGAAACCGTGCAAATTCTGGAGGTTAATTATGAAGAAACTCGTTCTCGCCGCCGCACTGACCGCTGCTGCTTCGACTGCGTATGCTGGCAACCTGGAAGAGCCGGTTGTTGAAGCACCTGTCGTTGTTGAAGAGACTCAGGGTTCGTCGCAGGGCATCATCCTGCCGCTGATCCTGCTGGTCGTTGTTGCTGCTGCTGTTGCCGCAGGCTAATTCGACGAGCGATATCAAAAGAAAAGGCGGTGGGGCAATCCACCGCCTTTTTTCGTTCCCGGATGAAGGGCCGGATCAGTCCAGCCAGCCTTTCAAATTGTTCTCGATCACCTTGCTTAGCGCGGCAATGTGCGAATCATCATCGTTGAGGCATGGGATATAGGTGAAGGTCTCGCCGCCTGCTTCTTCAAAGCTTTCCTTGATCTCTTCGTTGATCTCTTCCAGCGTCTCGATGCAATCGGCTGAGAACGCGGGCGCGATGACGGCGATATTCTTTTTGCCCTGACGGGCCAGGTCGGCGACGTGATCTACCGTATAGGGTTTCAGCCACTCTTCGGGGCCAAATCGTGATTGGAAGGTGGACACCAGTTGATCGTCTGACCAGCCCAGCCGCTCTTTCAGCAGCCGTGTCGTTTTAGCACACTGGCAATGATAGGGATCGCCTTGCTGCAAATACCGTTCCGGCATGCCGTGGTAAGAACAGACCAGAATGTCCGGCTTTGTGTCCATCTTGGCATACGCGGCCTCGACAGATCCGGCCAGTGCATCGATATAGGCGGGCTCATCGAAATAGGCGGGTACCGTGCGGCTGGCAGGCTGCCAGGCTTCCTCCATCAGGGCGCGGAAAAACTGATCGTTGGCGGTGGCGGTCGTAGCTCCGGCATATTGCGGGTACAGCGGAAAAAACAGGATGCGGTCACAACCAGCGGCAACCATCTCGCGCACTTTGGATTTGGTTGACGGGTTGCCATAGCGCATACAGAAATCAACCATAACCTGACCGCCATAGCGGGCTTTCATCGCGTCACGCAACTTGGCCGTCTGGTCCTTTGTAATGGTCATCAAGGGGCTTTCGCCCTTGTCATGATTCCAGATCGATTTGTAGGCTTCGCCCGAGCTGAAGGGGCGTTTGCTCAGGATGATGCCCTGCAGGATTGGCTGCCATTTCCACTTTGGGTAGTCGATCACGCGCTGATCGGACAGGAACTCGTTCAGGTAGCGGCGCATCGGCCAATAGGTATAGTCGTCGGGGGTGCCCAGATTGGCCAGCAGAATGCCGACGCGGCCCATTTTGACCTTCGGATGGTCGGCAGGCGCATGAGCGGGGCGGAGGGCGTCAAACATATCGTGCTTCCTGAAAGTTTGCGTTCTGGGCTGAGATAAACGGAATTGGTGCGCCGTCAATCGGACAGTTTGCCTTCTTTGGTGCCCAGAGCGTCCGCAAGTCGTATTTGTGCCGATCCGGGACGCAACGGTTTTTGCTGACTGGCATCCGGCGACCAGCCGGTCAGGCAGATCAGGTCGAACGTGGCCGTCAACCGCCCGCTGGCTGCGCTGAAATGCTCGGAATAGATTTGCTGGGCCCGATCAAAAACCTGTCGCCGTGTCAGATGCTTCACACGCGCCGACAGGCAGTTGCTTTCACCCATGGCGCGCAAGTCATGCATCAGGTGCGACAGGTCGCGGTACTCTGCCGTCAGGCGCGCCGTGTCCGCCACAGGCAGCGCCAGCCCGGCGCGTTGCAACAAACCGCCCAAGTCGCGCAGCTCGGCCATCGGGGCGATGCGAGGGCTGAGCCCGCCGGTGACCTCGATCTCGGCTTGTCCGAGTGACGCGCGCAGCTCATTCAGCGTCTCGCCGCCCAGACAGATCACCAGCAACAGCCCGTCGGGGCGCAATGCACGGTGGCATTGAATCAATTGACCGACCGGGTCATTTGCCCAATGCAGCCCCATGGCATGAATCACCAGATCATGCGCGCCGGGGGTCAGCGCCAGCACCTCATCATCCCTTACGACCTGTGCCGTAGGAAACACACCCTGCCAGATTTGCGGGAAGGGGGTCACCACACCCGGTGCCGTAAAGGATTTGTTTACCATCAACAACCGATCCTGCACTTCGTCGATGGCAGCATGGTGCAGAAACAGGGCGTCATCCCGTGCGCGGGTGCGGTGCAGGGCAAGAGCTGGGCGATCAAACAGTGAGGGTGTGTTGGACTCGGGCAGTTTCATGAGGCGCAGTTACCGCAAATGGCCGCGGATTCAAACTGCGATAAAGCTGATCTACCCACCGCGATGCATGGGGTGTGGCGCGTTGACTGAATCCGATTTCGGTCTGTGCGGGTCCTGCTGGCGCGATACGCCGTTTATTGGTGGAGTGGTTTGCGAAAGTTGCGGGATACCCTTGCCGGGTGAGGCCGACGGGTATCGCACCGAATGCGATGACTGCATGAAATCGCCGCGCCCCTGGGCCGATGGACGTTCTGCCCTTTTATATGGCGGCAAGGCGCGGGCTTTGATCCTGGCGCTGAAACACGGCGACCGACCGGAACTGGCCCGCCCGGCGGCGCAGTGGATGGCGCTCGCCGGGCGAGACCTGTTGCGCGACGATGTGCTGATCGCTCCGGTGCCGCTGCATTGGTCGCGCCTGCTGAAACGGCGGTATAACCAATCGGCTCTGCTGGTCAGGCAACTGGGGCGGTTGACGGGGCTTGAGATATGCCCGGACTTATTGACCCGGCGGATAAGAACACCGGTTCTGGACGGTAAGACCGCGAAGGAACGTGCCGAGGTGCTGGAAAAGGCGATTGCGGTACATCCCGGACGCAAACACCGGATGCGGGGTCGGGATGTGGTGCTGGTGGACGACGTGATGACCTCGGGCGCGACGCTGACGGCCTGCGCCCGTGTTTGCAAAGAGGCAGGGGCAAATCATATTTTCGTGTTGACCCTAGCGCGCGTTGCCAAGGATGCCTAATTCCCGGAAGATCACGCGAAACCCGAAGGGACGGATTATGAAACCGGTAGAAATCTATACCTCACCGCTATGCGGCTTTTGCCACGCGGCCAAGCGGCTGCTGAAACAGAAGGGCGTCGAGTTCAAAGAGGTCGATGTGCTGATGCATCCCAAACGCAAGCCTGAGATGATTAAACGCGCGGGTGGCAAACGCACCGTGCCGCAGATTTTTATTGGCGCGCAGCATGTGGGCGGCTGTGATGACCTCTATGAACTGGACCGCCAAGGCAAGCTGGACCGCCTGCTGGCGGCATGAAGACAGCCCTGCTGCAGATCACCGCGTCGGACGATCCGGCCGAAAATCTGGACATGGTGCGCGACCTGATGGCCCAGGCGGCTGATCAGGGCGCGCGCTTTATCCTGACGCCTGAGGTGACGAATTGTGTCTCCACCAGCACCACACGGCAGCGCGCGGTTCTGCAGTTTGAGGAAGACGACTTCACGCTAGCGGGCCTGCGCGATCAGGCCGCTGCGCTGGGCGTCTGGCTGCTGATCGGCTCGCTGGCGGTCAAGACCCATGACACCGATGGGCGCTTTGCCAATCGCTGTTTCATGATCGACCCGCAGGGGCAGATCGTGGCGCGCTATGACAAGATCCATATGTTCGATGTGCAGGTCACTGAAACCGAGACCTTTCGCGAATCGAAGAACTACCGCCCCGGCGACCGGGCTGTGATTGCCGAAACCGAATTCGGCAAGGTCGGCCTCACCATCTGTTACGATATCCGCTTTCCGCATCTTTACGCTGCGTTGGCGCAGGCCGGTGCGCGAATCCTGACGGTCCCGGCGGCGTTTTCGCCGGTGACAGGGGCCGCGCATTGGGAATCGCTGTTGCGCGCGCGGGCGATTGAGACCGGCTGTTGGGTTCTGGCCCCGGCCCAGACCGGAGAGCACCCGAAAACGCGCGGCAAGACGCGGTACACCTATGGTCACAGCATGGTTGTCGCCCCGTGGGGAGAGGTGCTGATCGACGCAGGTACCGATCCGGGCATTCACATTTTCGATTTGGATGATAGTTCTGTGTCCGAGGCGCGCCGCCGGGTGCCCTCGCTGACCCATGTGCGGGCCTTCGACGGCCCCTGAACCAGAACCGGACTATGGCAGACGATACCAATGCCCTTGCGGTCACGCTGTTCAGCGAGATCCTGACCGCCGACCAATTGTTGCGCAACCGGCTGAGCCGGGTGCTGCCCAAGGGCATGGAAATCTCGCATTTTTCGGTGCTGAACCATCTTGTGTATGTGGGCGACGAACGCACCCCGGCCCAACTGGCCAGCACCTTCCACGTCACGCGCGGAGCAATGACCAACACCTTGGCCAAGCTGGAATGGGCCGGCTACATCCACATCCGCCCCGACTGGGACGATGCCCGCCGCAAGATGGTCGCCATCAGCCCCGCCGGCCGCCGCGCGCGCGATCAGGCGATTTCTTCGATTGCGCCGCTGATCAACCGAGTGGTCGGAGAGCTAGGGCTCGAGCGGGTCCGCAGCACGTTGCCCGTACTGCGGGATTTGCGGTTGCAGTTGGAGGGGGAGTAGCCTCAGGCGGGTTTCACACTCGCCGTCACATAGTTCACGCTCAAATCCCGATCCGAGATCGACCAACTCCAGAGGATCGGGTTGAACACGAACCCCTTGCGGTCCACCGGCTCCAGCCCGGCTTGGCGTAGCAGGTCGAACAGCTCATCGGGCGTGATGAACTTGTTCCACTCATGCGTGCCGCGGGGTAGCCAGCGCATGACGACCTCGGCCCCGAAAATGGCCATCGCATAGGATTTCGGGTTGCGGTTGATGGTGGAACACACCTGCAACCCGCCGGGTTTCAGCAAGTGTTGCGTGGCGGTGAGATAACCAAGTGGATCGGCCACATGCTCGACCACCTCCATGTTCAGCACCACATCAAACTGTTCACCCGCGGCGGCCATATCCTCGGCGGTGGTGTGGCGATAGTCGATCTGTAGGCCCGATTGTTCCGCATGGATGCGGGCGACGGGTAGGTTGCGTTCGGCGGCGTCAGCACCCACGACCGTCGCGCCCAAGCGTGCCATCGGTTCGCTCAGCAGCCCGCCGCCACAGCCGATATCCAGCAGGCGCAGGCCCTCGAAGGGGTTCGGAGCGGTCAGGTCGCGGTCAAACTCACCCGCGATTTGCTGGGTGATATAGTCCAGACGACAGGGGTTCAGCATGTGCAGCGGCTTGAATTTCCCGTGAGGATCCCACCATTCCGCCGCCATCGCCTCAAATTTTGCGATCTCGGACGGGTCAACCGTGTTCGGATGCGCTTGCATTCCTGTCTCCGTATGCTCTTTTACGTCTTAAGGACTATATAGGGCCATAATGGACAAGTACCCGGACCAAAAGCGCGCAGTTCAATATCTGTACCCGCCGATCGATCCTTTCGATCAGCGCATGGTCGATGTTGGCGACGGGCATCGTATCTATGTGGAACAATGCGGCAATCCTGATGGGATACCGGTGGTGATTCTGCATGGTGGGCCGGGGGGTGGCTGCAGCCCGGCGATGCGGCGGTATTTTGATCCGCGCCATTACCGGGTGATTCTGTTCGATCAGCGCGGCTGCGGGCGGTCGCGGCCCACGGCCTCGGTCGAGAACAACACGACATGGGATCTTGTGGCGGATATTGAGCGGCTGCGGGTCCTGTTCGATATCGACGAATGGATCGCCTTTGGCGGCAGCTGGGGCGCGACGCTGGCCCTGATCTATGCGCAGACGCATCCCGACCGGGTCAGCCGGTTGGTGCTGCGCGGCGTGTTTCTGGCCACGCAGGCCGAGCTGGATTGGTTCTATGGCGGCGGCGCGGGCAAGTTCTGGCCCGAGCAATGGGCCAAGTTCACCTCGCTTCTGTCTGAGGGCGAGATGGGCGACACCATCGCCGCGTATCACAAGCGCCTGTTTTCCGGCGACCGCGCAACCGAGGTTCTTTATGCCCGCGCCTGGTCGCATTGGGAGAACGCTCTGGCCTCGATCCACACGAACGGGTCGGTGGGGGAAAGCCCGGGGGAATATGCGCGGACCTTCGCGCGGTTGGAGAATCACTATTTCACCAACAAGGCGTTTCTGGAAAAGGACGGTCAGATTCTGGACCAGATGGATCGGATCGCCCATATCCCCGGACATATCGTGCAAGGCCGGTATGACATGATCTGCCCGCCTCAGGCCGCGTGGTCGCTGGCTGAGCGTTGGCCGAATGTCGAGCTTAAAATGGTCCGCCATGCAGGTCACGCATTGTCTGAACCCGGCATCAGCGCCGAACTGGTCCGCATCATGGACCGTGTAGCCGAGGAGAGCGCATGACCCGGATCGACCGCCGTGCTCTGTTTGCTTCGGGTGCCGCCGCTGCACTGCTGGCGGCCACGGGGGCTTCGCTGGCGGATACGCCCAAGACAGGCGGCACGTTGCGTCTGGCGGTGCCGCGCGATGACAGTCTGGACCGGGTGGCGCGCGGTGCGGTGTTTGACACCCTGACCGAAATTGCGCCAGACGGTACCCTGCGCGGAGAGCTTGCGTCGGGTTGGCAAACCGACGAACGGGCGCGGGTCTGGAGTTTCGATCTGCGCGACGATGCCCGGTTCCATGATGGCGCTGCCTTGAATGTTCAGGATGTGATCGCCGTTTTGCACGACGTTGGCCGGGCCGAGGCACTGGGCCCCAACCGCTTCCGTATGGAACTCGCCGAGGCGAATCCGGGCCTGCCCTTCCTGCTGGCCGACAGCCGGTTTGTTATCACGCGCGCCGGGCAGGACGTCTCACCGCTGCACGAGGCCAACGGCACCGGCAGCTACAAGGTCGAGCGGGCCGAGGATTCGCGTCATTTCCTGGGTCGCAGGGTTGAGGATCATTACAAAACCGGGCAGGCCGGATGGGCGGACCGTTTCGAGGTGATCGTCATCCCCGATCTGCACGTCCGGGCCGAGGCTTTGCGCGATGGTTACGTGGACGTCGCGGCGTTGCCTGACGCGGATGGTCTGAAAGATCAACGCGGTCTGCGCTTCCATCCAAGTCAGGCCGATATGTCGCTGGCCGTGGCCGCGCATGTCGGGATGCCACGGCAGATCGGCAAAGCCACGCTGGATGACGGACGCATCGCGGAACGGTGGTGGCTGGCCTGATTTAGATCACGTTTTACGCCGGGGGTTGCAGACTCGGGAACTCCTGCGTATATGCATCTGCAACAGCGGCGCGTTGGACTTCTGGTCCAAGGCTCCACCGGAAAATACGACGGGCCGCGCGCCCGTTTTTTTGTGCCCGATTGAAGGGTAGAGACCCGAATGACAAACGACCTGATAGCCAAAGCTGCCATCGACCGGCGACTGGCCGAGATCATCACCCCCGTGATCGAAGATCTGGGGTATGAACTCGTCCGCATCCGTTTGATGAGCGGCAAGCAGACCACGCTGCAGATCATGGCTGACAAGCCTGATGGCGGTATTGAGGTGGATGACTGCGCCGAGATTTCCAACGCCGTCAGCGCCACTTTGGATGTCGAGGATCCGATATTGGACGCCTATACGCTGGAAGTGTCCAGCCCCGGCATCGACCGCCCGCTGACCCGTCTCAAGGACTTTGAGACCTTCGAAGGCTATGAGGCCAAGATCGAAACCGCCGAGTTGATCGATGGTCGCCGCCGCTTCAAGGGTGAATTGGCCGGGATCGAAGGGGATGAGGTTCTGATCAACATCCCCGAGGGGGACGAGACGATCACCATCGGTCTGCAGTTCGACTGGCTAAGTGACGCCAAGCTGGTGCTGACCGATGACCTGATCAAGGAAATGCTGCGCCAGCGCAAAGACGCAGGTTCCTTAAACGAAAACGCTTTCGACGAGATTGAGACCGAAGGGTCCGAAGAGGAGACGAACTGATGGCAATCACCTCAGCCAACCAGCTGGAGCTGCTGCAGACCGCCGAGGCCGTGGCCCGCGAAAAGATGATCGACCCCGGTCTGGTTGTCGAAGCGATGGAGGAATCGCTCGCTCGTGCCGCCAAGAGCCGCTATGGCGCGGAAATGGACATCCGCGTGTCCATCGACCGCAAGACCGGCAAAGCGACATTCACCCGCGTCCGCACCGTGGTCGAGGATGAAGAGCTTGAGAACTACCAGTCCGAGTTCACCGTCGAACAGGCCAAGCAGTACATGGAAAACCCGGAGGTCGGCGACGTCTTCGTGGAAGAAGTCCCGCCGGTCGAAATGGGCCGGATTGCCGCCCAATCCGCAAAGCAGGTGATCCTGCAGAAGGTTCGCGAAGCCGAGCGGGATCGTCAGTACGAAGAATTCAAGGATCGCGCAGGCACCATCATCAACGGTGCGGTCAAACGCGAAGAGTTTGGCAATGTCATCGTCGATCTGGGCGGTGCCGAGGCCGTTCTGCGCCGCAATGACAAGATCGGTCGCGAAAGCTATCGCCCCAACGATCGTGTGCGCGCGTATATCAAGGAAGTGCGTCGCGAGGTTCGTGGCCACCAGATCTTCCTGTCGCGCACAGCGCCGGAATTCATGGCCGAGCTGTTTAAGATGGAAGTGCCGGAAATCTATGACGGCATCATCGAGGTCAAGGCCGTGGCCCGTGACCCTGGCTCGCGCGCGAAGATTGCCGTGATTTCCTATGATGGCTCGATTGATCCCGTCGGTGCCTGCGTTGGTATGCGCGGCAGCCGCGTGCAGGCTGTCGTGAACGAGCTGCAAGGTGAGAAAATCGACATCATCCCATGGAACGAAGATCAGCCGACCTTCCTTGTGAACGCTCTGCAACCCGCCGAGGTCTCCAAGGTGGTTCTGGACGAAGAGGCCGGCAAGATCGAAGTTGTGGTGCCCGAGGAACAGCTATCGCTGGCAATCGGTCGCCGCGGTCAGAACGTTCGTCTGGCCAGCCAGCTGACCGGTCTGGACATCGACATCATGACCGAGGCCGAAGAATCGGCGCGTCGCCAGAAAGAATTCGAGGCCCGCACCCAGCTGTTCATGGAAACGTTGGATCTGGACGAGTTCTTCGCCCAGTTGCTGGTCTCGGAAGGCTTCACCAACCTTGAAGAGGTGGCCTATGTCGAGATTGACGAACTGCTGGTCATCGACGGTGTCGACGAAGGCACCGCGCAGGAGTTGCAGACCCGCGCGCGCGAATTCCTGGAAGCGCAGGCCAAGGCCGCGCTTGATGCGGCGCGTGCATTGGGGGCCGAGGACAGCCTTATTGACTTTGAAGGCCTGACGCCCCAGATGGTAGAGGCGCTGGCCAAGGACGACGTGAAGACGCTGGAAGACTTCGCAACCTGCGCCGACTGGGAACTGGCCGGTGGCTGGACCACAGTTGATGGCGAGCGCATCAAGGATGATGGTGTTCTGGAACCTTTCGGCGTGACGCTGGAAGAAGCTCAGGACTTGGTCATGACGGCGCGCATCATGTTGGGCTGGGTTGATCCGGCTGAACTTGAGCAGGCCGAGGAAGACGGCGAAGCGACCGGCGAGGAGGTCGAGGCCTGATCTCAGGCCTCGGGTGGCGCACATGGGTCGCGGTGGCGTCCATAAGGATCGGTCCGAAGGGCCTGAGCGCAAGTGCATTGCCACGGGCGAGGTTCAGCCCAAATACGGGCTGATCCGCTTTGTGACGGGGCCGGATGGTCAGGTCTATCCGGATGTCGCGGCTAAACTGCCGGGGCGCGGGGTTTATGTGGCGGCGGATCGCGCCGCGCTGGACAAGGCCGTTGGCAAGAAACTGTTCTCGCGCGGGTTCAAGGCGCAGGTGAGCGCGTCGAAGGACCTGACGGATGAGGTCGAAAAACAGATCGCGCGCCGTGTGGTTGAATTGCTCAGCCTGGCGCGCAAGTCCGGTGACGCGGTTGCCGGGTATGAAAAGGTCAAGACGTGGCTGGACCGGGAAGAAGCAAGCGTGCTGATTCAGGCCAGCGATGGGTCGGGGCGCGGCAAGTCGAAACTAAGTACGCCGCACTTCGGTAAGTATATCGGCTGGCTGACTGCGGATGAGCTTGGGGCAGCATTTGGGCGCCAAACCGTGATTCATGCGGCCTTGGCCTCTGGCGGACTCGCCAAACGTGTTGTAGAGGAAGCGCAGCGCCTGTGTGGCTTGCGCGAAAAGGATGACGGCGGCAAGGGCCGCGCGGAAGGGTAAGAAGCTTTATGAGCGATACTGACGGCAAAAAGACATTGGGTCTTCGTGGCGGGGCACGCCCCGGAAATGTGAAACAGAGTTTCAGCCACGGACGCACCAAGAATGTCGTGGTGGAAACCAAACGCAAACGCGTGGTGGTCCCCAAGCCGGGTGCCGGAAAGCCGAGCGGCGGTGCAACGCCTTCGGGTGATCCGTCGCGCCGTCCTGCCGGGATTTCCGACGCCGAGATGAACCGCCGCCTGAAGGCCCTGCAAGCCGCCAAGGCGCGTGAGGCCGAAGAGACCGCCGCCCGTGAGGCGGAAGAAAAGGCGCGTGAAGAAGAACGCGCCCGTCGTCGAGCCGAGCAAGAGGCCAAAGAGCGCGAGCAGCGCGAGGCTGAAGAAAAAGCCCGTGCCAAGGCCGAAGAAGAACGCAAGCGCGTTGAGGCAGAAGAAGCTGCCAAACGTGCTGCTGCGGCCCCCGCGCCGGAAGAGCCTAAAGCCGCACGCGCACCAGCCAACAAACCGGCCCCCGCAGCGACCCCGCGCAAGCAGGATCGCGAGCGTGAACAGCGTGGTCGCGGTAAAGGCCGTGACGACAACCGCCGCTCGGGCAAGCTGACACTTGGTCAGGCCACCGGCGGCGAAGGCAACCGCCAACGCTCGATGGCAGCCATGAAGCGCAAGCAGGAGCGTGCGCGCCAGAAAGCCATGGGTGGCACGGTCGAGCGGGAAAAGGTGATCCGCGACGTGCAACTGCCCGAGGCGATCATGGTCTCGGAACTGGCCAACCGTATGGCCGAGCGCGTGGCTGACGTTGTCAAATCGCTGATGCAGATGGGCATGATGGTTACGCAAAACCAGACCATCGACGCAGACACCGCCGAACTGATTATCGAAGAATTCGGCCACAAGGTCACCCGCGTCTCCGATTCGGACGTGGAAGACGTCATCAAAGAGGTCGAAGACAGCGAAGACGATCTGCAGCCGCGTCCGCCGGTCATCACCATCATGGGTCACGTTGACCACGGTAAGACCTCTCTGCTGGATGCGATCCGCGACGCCCGCGTTGTGGCGGGCGAGGCCGGTGGCATCACCCAGCATATCGGTGCCTATCAGGTGAAAACCGATGGCGGCACCACGCTGACCTTCCTGGATACGCCGGGCCACGCGGCCTTTACCTCGATGCGCTCGCGCGGGGCTCAGGTCACGGATATCGTGGTTCTGGTTGTTGCGGCTGATGACGCGGTGATGCCGCAGACGATTGAGGCGATCAACCACGCCAAAGCGGCCGGAGTGCCGATGATCGTGGCGATCAACAAGGTTGATAAGCCTGATGCGAATCCGGACAAGGTCCGTACCGACCTGCTGCAGCACGAAGTCATCGTCGAGAAAATGTCGGGTGAGGTTCAGGACGTCGAAGTCTCTGCCATCACCGGTCAGGGCCTTGATGAACTGCTGGAAGCCATCGCGCTGCAGGCCGAGATACTGGAACTGAAAGCAAACCCTGACCGCGCTGCCCAAGGTGCCGTGATCGAGGCGCAGCTGGATGTGGGCCGCGGCCCCGTGGCCACCGTTCTGGTTCAGAACGGCACGCTGCGTCAGGGCGATATCTTCGTTGTGGGTGAGCAATACGGTAAGGTCCGTGCGCTGATCAACGACAAGGGTGATCGCGTCAAAGAAGCTGGCCCCTCGGTTCCGGTCGAGGTTCTGGGTCTCAACGGTACGCCCGAGGCCGGCGACGTTCTGAACGTCACTGAGACCGAAGCCCAAGCCCGTGAGATCGCCGCCTATCGTGAGCAAGCCGCCAAGGACAAACGCGCCGCCGCCGGTGCCGCGACCACCCTTGAGCAGCTGATGCAGAAGGCCAAGGAAGACGAAAACGTCACCGAGCTGCCGATTCTGATGAAAGCCGACGTTCAGGGTTCTGCCGAAGCTATCGTTCAGGCGATGGAGAAGATCGGCAATGACGAGGTGCGTGTGCGCGTGCTGCATTCGGGCGTGGGTGCGATCACCGAGACGGATGTCGGTCTGGCCGAAGCCTCCGGCGCGCCGATCTTCGGGTTCAACGTCCGTGCCAATGCCTCGGCGCGGAACACCGCGAACCAGAAGGGTGTCGAGATCCGCTATTACTCGGTGATCTATGACCTCGTGGACGACGTCAAAGCCGCCGCATCCGGCCTGCTGAGCGCCGAGATTCGCGAAAAGTTCATCGGTTACGCCGAAATCCGCGAAGTCTTCAAGGTCACCGGCGTCGGCAAGGTTGCTGGCTGTCTGGTCACCGAAGGCGTTGCCCGCCGCTCTGCAGGCGTCCGTCTGCTGCGCGACAACGTGGTGATCCACGAAGGCACGCTGAAGACCCTGAAACGCTTCAAGGACGAAGTGACCGAGGTCCAGTCGGGTCAGGAATGCGGTATGGCATTCGAGAACTACGACGATATCCGAGCCGGTGACGTGATCGAGATTTTCGAGCGCGAAGAAGTCACCCGCACGCTGGACTGATACGGGTTTAAATTAAAACAGGAAGCAGCGGCTCAATTGGGCCGCTGTTTTTAGTTGTGAAGCCTTGCGGCCTTTGATTTTCGAGATTTAGTTTGAAAGTCAATATCTTATAGGTTTGACGGTCTTTGGTGTTTCATCCGTTGCCTTGGAGCCCAATGGATGCACTTTTTTGCGGTACCGCCATATTCGCTCCACAATTCATTCGCCCTATAGGTGATGTGCCGTCACTTGATTCAATGTTTCGTTTAGGAAGACTAAGAGATGCTTCGCAATCTTTTTAAATCCCGCCAGCACCGCCATGAGATATTTGTTCCTGCATCAGTGCTCGCAAAGGACGCGAAAGAATACGCTTTTGTTGGCTCAGTTGTCAGTTGGGTGAACGCTGTGCGTGATCGGGGTGCCTACTCCGCCAATGAGATCGTGGAGGAGGCTCAAGAAGCATACAATGCCGACTATTACTACGCACAGGTATGCAATGGGGGTCATTCCCAATTCCGGCACAATTCACAGATGGACCCTATGACGCTGGCTTATGCGCAGAATGGCTTGAAAAACGCAGGCCTGTCGGAGCTGGCGGCATGTTTGGATGCGCTTATCGAAGCCCCAGAGATGGAAGGCGCCGTCTTGGAAGCGCTGGATTCCCGGTTTTTTGCGTCCTATTCGGACTACCACAAACGGATCAATGCCTGGCTTCAGCCGCGCGTGCATGTGGTGCCGGATGGGGATTACCCCGCGAAATTGGAACAATTCCTGAAACTGGACGGAGCCCGAGGTCAACGTTTTCGGGACCGCGAAGCTGTGGGCCTTCAGGCCAAGATTGAGAATGCTCAACTCGCGGGCTACGCACAGGTAGCATATGAGGTTACGGGTGGCCTATTCCTTGGTGTGCGTCCTGGTAGTTTTGCAAGCGTTTTTGGCCAGCAAACAGTGATCTGGGGTATCCCTGTGCGTACCGAGCAGAAAGAAGAAATCGTCTTCAACGGGATGGATGTGGCCGAGAGGTTTCTGCTTGTCCCGAAAATGCCGAAAGAGACTGTGGAAACAGAAGAGCAGCTACTAGCACTGTTTAACTCTGGTCGCAATTTAAAGAAGGAAGTCGTAGACCAATACTGCGAACTTGCACGAAAAGAGCGTCTGGGCCTGATCGCTGCGCTCTTGCTTGACATGGCGCCTGATCTGTCATCCCAGGATGTTGTCGCCCTGCACCTGATGATCGACAATGACCCTGAAAGAAAAGGGCGCTATGTGGCGATCCACTGCGCAAGTCACAACAGGCCTTTCGTCCTACGTATCGATGATTCCAAAACGATGATCATCAGCTTGGCTGACAAGGCGGCCATAGCTGTCTTGAGCAATCGCGAGGTAAAGAAAGCGCTGCGTCAGTTCGATGCTCGGAATCGTGTACACTAACTTTTCTGGTTTTGAAGGGGTGCAAGTTCCAAGACTGCCTCTGACGCAAGCAAATATCAGTTGCATCGCAAGCCGCCCCCGGAGTTTGAGCTCGAATCAGATATTTTCCGGGGCTGCTACGGCTCTACGTTCGTAGGGCTTGAGTCGGTTTGTGAAACCAGGGTCAGATTTGTCTGAGGTCAAACCCCCGACTACTGCGATCCCGCCAGGAACGTGCCCGGATGCATGATGATGTCGAAATGCTGCATTCCCTTTTGCAGATCGAAACTAACCGAATGCCCGCCTTTGCGCAGCAGCTCGGCGTAGTCCCGGCTTTGGCGGATAAACTCGGGCGTGTCGCGCTCGGCGACTGTCACCCGGTATCGTGGGCCGGGGGCGGGCAGGTGCAGGATCGGGGACAGATCATGTATCTCAACCGGAGTCAGCTGCAAGGGATCGTTCACCGGCGTCAGGCTGATTGGCTCCAGATCATATACTCCGCTGATCAGGATAACGTCGCGCACACGCAGCCCAGCACGGGCCAGCGCATCAGCCGAAGTCGCCATGACCATACTTGCCAGATGTCCGCCTGCGCTGTGGCCTGACAGGGTGATGCGGGTCGGGTCGAATCCTAAATCAAACGCGTTGTCGGCCAGCCACAACAAGGCCTTGCGGCATTCCGCAATCATGTCGCCGATGCGCGCATCCGGGGCGAGCGTGTAGTTCAGTGTGGCAAAGGACTGTTCAGCCTCGATAATGGCGGGGGCGACCATCGCCGATTCCCGCTGACTGAGGGCCTGCCAGTACCCGCCGTGGATAAACACATGCAGCGGGGCGCCAGCGCCTTTTGCAGGAAAGAAATCCAGAACTTGTGCCGGACCGTCGCCATATGCCAGATTTTCGCGGCATTTCATCTGCGCCCGGTGTTGTGCACTCAGCGCGGCGTAACTTTCAACATAGGGTGTCAGATCGCCGCCAATCATCGATCGCGGAGAGTATTCCTGATCCAGTTCATCCTGTGTGAAACCCCGATACAACATGGCTTACTCCTGTTCGGAATACATCAGTTCAGTGCGCATGTCGTACAGATCATGGAAAAAGCGCAAATCCAAGGCTTTGCGCAGGAAAGACACGCCGCTGGACCCTCCGGTGCCGGGTTGATTGCCGATCACCCGTTCGACCGCCGTGACGTGATCGAAGCGCCAACGCTGGAACAGCGACTCGACGTCCATTAGCTTTTCGGCCAGCGCATAAAGGTCCCAGTATGTCCCGGTGTTGCGGAACACCTCGACCCAGATTTTCACAATCCGCGGATCGCCGGAATAGGGCATGGCATAGTTGCGTTCAAGCAGGTCCTGAGGCACATCGAAACCCTGTCGCGCCAACATGTGCAGCACCTCGTCATAAAGCGAGGGTTTGGTCAGCGCGGCGTTCAGCAGACCCATGATTTCAGGGTCATGCTCGTGCACTTTCAGGGTCGAGGCATCCTTGTTGCCCAGAATGAATTCGATCTGACGGTAGCCATAGCTTTGGAATCCCGAGGAATTGCCCAGCGCCTGCCGAAAGGTCATGTAATCGGCTGGCGTCATGGTCAGCAAGGTTTCCCACGCGGCGATCAATTGTCTCTGGATGGCTTTGATCCGGTCGAGATTCTTCATCGCCGGGCCAAACTCGTCCTGTTGCAGAAAGCGGCGCACCTCGACCAACTGGTGATGCATCAGTTTCAGCCACAACTCGCTGACCTGATGGATGATGATGAACAGCATCTCGTCCGGTTGCGCCGGATCCTGAAAGGTCTTTTGCAGGTTCAGCAGCGTCTTGAGCTGAAGAAAATCGCCATAGCTTTTACGGTGCGTTTCCGCGAAATCGGTGACCAGAGAATCCTCGATTCCGCGTTCCAGAAACCGGTCTGTCTTGTCGCTCATGTGGCCTCTTTGACGTGCAGTTAACATCTGTGTATGGCCTGCTTTTGCAACTTTCCAGTGCCTTACGTCCAGTCCAACACCACTTTGCCGGATTGGCCGGATTTCATCGCCGCAAAGCCCTGTGCGAAATCGTCGACCCCGAACCGGTGCGTGATCACGCGGGTGACGTCCAGACCATTTTGCAACATGGCGATCATCTTGTACCAGGTCTCGAACATCTCGCGCCCGTAGACGCCTTTGATGGTGATCGCCTTGAATACGATGCGCGACCAGTCGACGGGGGATTTGCCCGGCGGAATCCCCAGCAGCGCGATCTTTCCGCCCATTACCAACGCCTCGACCATCTGGTCCAGTGCGGCCTGAGAGCCCGACATCTCAAGCCCCACATCAAAACCCTGCGACATACCCAACGCGACGATGACGTCCTGCAGGTCTTCTTTCGAAACATCGACCGTGCGCACGGTTGGCACCACATGCTCGGCTAGCGACAGGCGGTCAGGGTTGATGTCCGTGATCACCACATGCCGCGCCCCAGCGTGGCGAGCGACGGCGGCGGCCATGATGCCGATGGGGCCGGCGCCGGTGATCAGCACATCCTCGCCCAGCAGATCAAAACTAAGCGCTGTGTGCACGGCATTGCCCAGCGGATCGAGGATGGCTCCGATCTCGTCCGGAATATCGTCGGGCAGCGGTACAACGTTGAAGGCGGGCAGTTTCAGGTATTGCGCAAACGCGCCCTGTTCATTGACCCCGATCCCGCGCGTGCCGGGATCGAGATGGAATTTGCCCGCCCGGCTCTGACGGCTGTCATTGGTGATCAGGTGCCCCTCGCCGGAACACCGCTGGCCGATCTCAAGCCCGGTCACGTTGCGGCCCATTTCGACGATCTCCCCGGCGAATTCGTGCCCGGTGATCGTCGGCACGGGGACCGTCGCGGCGGCCCACTCGTCCCAGTTCCAGATATGAATATCGGTGCCGCAGATGCCGGTTTTATGGATGCGGATCAGAACCTCGTCGGGTCCGATTTCCGGGACCGGGGCCTGAATCATCCACAACCCCTCTTTGGGATGAGATTTTTCAAGGGCTTTCATGGTGTTGGGTCGCATCAGATCACTCCCACAAATCGGTGGACAGGTATTTCAGCCCGCTGTCACACATTACAATGGCGACGCAGCCGCCTTTTTCGGGTCCGCGCAGAAGATCGATGGCTGCGGAAAGATTGGCGCCTGCGGAATAGCCCGCGAATATCCCCTCGGCCCGGGCCAGCAACCGGGTACCTTCGCGCGCGGCGTCGCCGGACACCGACATATGGCCAGCCAACGTGGTTCCGTTCAGATGAACAAGGTCTCCCATAGCATATCCACCGCCCTGGATGGGATGATCGGGGGTACTGATGGTCTCTCCGGCCAATGCGCGTGCGCCTTCGGGCTCGACAGCGTAACAGCGCACGCCAAGGGGCGTTAGATAAGCGGCCGCCCCGGCCAGCGTACCGCCGGACCCGGCAAAGTCGCAAAAGGATGTGACGCTGCCACCGGACTGTTCCCAGATCTCAGGCCCCGTACCGGCGGCATGCGCCTTTGGGTTTCCTGCGTGACCGAACTGATCGGCGCGAAACGCCCGGCGTTCGGTCGTGATACGCTGTGCGGCGGCGTCGACCAAAGCCAGATCGACCCCCGAGACTTCGCCGGGTTTGCTGCCTTCGGCTTGCGGAACGATGACAACCTCGGCCCCGAGGGCGCGCATCATGCGCGCACGCTCGACCGAGTTGCCTGCGCTCATCACCGCCACGAACGGGTGCCCCAGAATGCCGCAGACAATCGCCAGCCCGGTGCCCATATTGCCCGATGTCAGCTCGACCACCGTCTGGCCGGGCGACAACGTGCCATCCGCGCGGGCCAGTTCAATTATGGATTTAGCGGCGCGGTCCTTTTTGGAGAAACCGGGCAACAGATAGTCCAGCTTGGCCAGAATGCGCCCGTCCAGATCGAGATGTTGGCAAATACGGGTAAGATCGACGAGGGGCGTGTTGCCAATCGCGTCGATGACGGACGGCAAGATCATGCGATTACGCCCAGGTCTTTGCCGACCTTGCCGAACGCGGCCAGCGCACGGTCCAACTCGTTACGCGTCAGGGCGGCGTTCATCTGGGTTCTGATCCGCGCCTGTCCGCGCGGGACCACGGGGAAGAAAAAGCCCGAGACATAGACACCTTCCTCAAACAGTTTGGCGGCCATGTCCTGCGCCAGTTGCGCCTCGCCAAGCATCACCGGAATAATAGGGTGTTCCCCGGGCAGCAGGTCGAACCCCAGTTTCTCCAAACCGGCGCGCCAGTATTTGGCGTTGCCGAACAGTTGCGCGCGCAGCATGTCGCCCTCTTCCACCAGTCGGATCGCTTCCAATCCGGCTGCGACGATGGATGGCGGCAGCGAGTTCGAGAACAGGTAGGGCCGCGCCCGCTGCCGCAGCAGGTCGATCACTGGTTGCGGCCCGGCGATATAGCCGCCGATTGCCCCCCCCAGTGCCTTGCCCAAGGTTCCCGTCAGAATGTCCACATCGACGTCGAAATGATCCGGCGTGCCCGCGCCGCGCGGCCCCATGAAGCCGGTGGCGTGACAGTCATCGACCATGACGATGGCGTCGTATTTGTCGGCCAACTCGCGGATTTTTGGCAGGTTGGCCAGATAGCCATCCATCGAGAAAACGCCATCAGTGGCGATCATGATGTGCCGCGCGCCGTCCTCGCGCGCCTGTTTCAGCCAGGCTTCGAGATCGTTCATGTCGTTGTTCAGATAGCGATAGCGCTTGGCTTTGCACAACCGTATCCCGTCGATGATCGAGGCGTGGTTCAGGCTGTCCGAGATGATGGCGTCTTCGGGTCCCAGAAGGGGTTCGAACAACCCGCCATTGGCGTCGAAACAGGCGGCGAACAGGATCGCGTCGTCCTTGTTCAGGAACTTTGCCAGGCGCTGTTCCAACTCTCGGTGAATGTCCTGGGTGCCGCAGATGAAACGGACCGAGGCCATGCCGAAGCCTTTGGGTTCCATCGCACCCTTGGCTGCGTCGATCAACGCCGGGTGGTCGGCCAATCCCAGATAGTTGTTGGCGCACAGGTTGATGACCTGCCGGTCGCCCACTGTGATCTCTCCGCCCTGAGGCGAGGTGATCATTCGTTCGCGTTTGTAAAGACCCTCGGCTTCGATCTGCGCGAGTGTGTCCGAGATATGGGACAGGAATGCATCTGCCATGGCGGCCTCCGTTTACCTGAGTCGTGCATCTAACATAACGGAGGTAATTCCCAAATAGGGGAATTACAGTATGAAGGAAAAATATCCGTGAAGATGGATTTTTACGGATGTCAGGCGTTCTTGACGATCAGGAAGACCCGCGCCGGTTCGGCGGCGGATATGGAATGAGCGATGTCCGCAGCATAGCGGGCGGTGTCACCTTGGCCAAGTTCAGAGACCGCTGTTCCGGATGTGACGCGAACCGACCCTTCCAGCACAGTCAGTTGTTCGCGCGCGCCACGGGCATGAGGTTGACTGTTCAAAGCACCGCCAGCGTCGAACTGAATGTCATAGATCTCGTGCCCGCCCGCTTCTTCGGGTGGCGACAGGATGCGGATCCTGCATCTCTGGCCCATATTGTCGATGCTTGGCACTTCGGATTTTTGCAATACCTCGATCCGATCTGTGGATTTTGAGTCTTCGAGCAGACCCGCGAAATCCACCTGCAAGGCGCGGGTCAGGTTCCACAGGGTCGAGATGGTCGGGCTGCTCTCGCCGCGCTCGATCTGACTGACCATTGAACGAGACACGCCGCTGAGGTTGGCAACAGCTTCTAAAGACAGCCCCTTTGCGCGGCGCGCCTCTTTCAGGCGGGCGGGCAAGCGGTTCAGGATATCGTCTGTGTTTTCCGTCATGACGGAAAACACATGTGCGAGGCACACCGGTTTGTCAATTCCGGGCGTGACAGAGAGTCCAATATGCAACTTATGCTGCAAGTGCATAATGCGCGCAAATTCAGGAGGAGTAAGACATGACTGACGTAGTGATTCTGGACGGTGCACGGACCGCCATCGGAACATTTGGCGGCGCTTTGGCATCCACTGCACCTATTGATCTGGCGACTGTTGCCACCGAGGCGGCGCTGGAGCGGTCCGGGGTCGAAGGCGGTCAGATCGGGCATGTTGTCTTCGGTCATGTCATCAACACCGAGCCGCGCGACATGTACCTGTCGCGGGCAGCGGCAAAACAAGCCGGTATCCCTGACGAGACACCCGCGATGAATGTGAACCGCCTGTGCGGGTCCGGGGCGCAGGCAATTGTTTCGGCAACGCAGTCTCTGATGCTGGGGGATGCGGATTTCGCTCTTGCTGGCGGTGCGGAAAGCATGTCGCGCGGACCTTACATCATGCAGCAGGCACGCTGGGGCGCAAAGATGGGCGATATCAAATCGCTGGACATGATGGTCGGTGCCCTGAACTGCCCGTTTGGGACGGGGCATATGGGTGTCACAGCCGAAAACGTGGCGGACGAGCATCAGATTACCCGCGAGCAGATGGATGAGTTTGCTGTGGTCAGCCAGACTCGGGCCGCGGCGGCGATCGAGGCGGGGTATTTCCAAAGCCAGATCACGCCGGTTCAGGTCAAGGTCAAGCGCGACATGGTCGATTTCATGGTGGATGAGCACCCCAAAGCGACCACCGCAGAGGTGTTGGCCGGTCTGCGCCCGGTCTTCAAGAAAGAGGGTCGCGTGACAGCGGGCAATGCCTCGGGAATCAATGATGGTGCGGCGGCGATGGTGCTTGCGACTGCGGATGCGGCCGAAAAGGCAGGTTTAAAGCCCAAAGCACGCATTCTGGGTTATGCTCATGCCGGTGTACGCCCCGAGGTGATGGGGATCGGGCCCGTTCCAGCAGTTCAGAACCTGTTGGCCAAGACTGGCTTGTCGATTTCGGATTTTGACGTGATTGAAAGCAATGAAGCCTTTGCGGCGCAGGCGTTGGCGGTGAACAAGGAATTGGGTCTTGACGCAGCCAGAGTGAACCCCAATGGGGGCGCAATTGCCCTGGGTCATCCGGTCGGCGCGACCGGTGCCATTATCACGCTGAAAGCGCTGTACGAACTTGAACGCACCGGTGGCTCCAAAGGGCTGGTCACCATGTGCATAGGTGGTGGTCAGGGCATCGCAATCGCTATCGAGCGGCTCTGATCCGGGATCGGGTAACGGGGGGCTGTCTGCCCCCCATCGCGCCTGGTGGCGCGATTCCCCCCGAGGATATTTTTGGCCAGATGAAGCTGCGGGCTTGTGATTAACTGAGAGCGACAAGCAGGGCCGTGACTGTGGCGCCGACCAGGGCGCCTATGGCGGCAGGCCATATCACTTGCGACAGTCGGGCGCCTTGGGGCTCATCCTTCAAGGTTTGGGAAATCAAGGCGCTTTCGACCAACCCGGGCAGACGAGGGCCGAAGCGGGCCAGGACCAGCGCGGTTTTGCCCAGATCGTGCAGGGCCGCGCGGGGGCCGATGGATTTCTTGATGTAGTCCTCGACGACCGGGCGAGCGACTTCCCAGATGTTCATGTGAGGGTCAAGCGAGCGCGCGACGCCTTCGACCACCACCATCGTGCGTTGCAGCAGGATCAGTTCTGTGCGGGTTTCCATGCCGAAGCGTTCGGTAACCTCGAACAGGTAGTTCAGCAGGCGGCCCATCGAGATGTGGGTGGCATCCATGCCGAAGATCGGCTCTCCCACGGCGCGCAGGGCGCGGGCGAATTCGTCCACGTCTTGATTGGCGGGGACGTAACCGGCTTCGAAATGCACCTCGGCCACACGTTTATAGTCGCGGCGGATGAAGCCGAAGAGGATCTCGGCATAGACCCGGCGGGTATATTCGTCGATATGGCCCATGATGCCATAGTCATAGGCGATGATGTCTCCGTTCGCGGCGACCTTGAGGTTGCCCTGATGCATGTCGGCGTGGAAATAGCCATCGCGCAGGGCATGCAGCAGGAACAGGCGCAGGACGCGTTCCGCCAGATCGCGGCGGTTGTGGCCGGCGGCGTCCAGTGCATCGTTGTCGCCCAGTGGAATGCCGTCCGCCCAGCTGAGCGTCATGACGCGGCGCGCGGACAGGGACCAGACCACGGGGGGCAGCCAGAAGCCTGCGTCGTCCTTGGTGTTGGCGGCGTATTCCGAGGCGGCGGCGCTTTCCAGACGCAGGTCAAGCTCGCCGCGCACTACGCCGTCGAAATGCTCGATCACCTCCATCGGGCGCAGGCGGCGTGCGCCGGGGGCGCAGAGGGAAACGATGCGAGCAGCGAAATAAAAGGCGTCGACGTCCTTGCGGAAGGCACGCTCGATGCCGGGGCGCAGGACTTTGACGGCGACATCCTCGCCTGTGCTGGTTAGCTTGGCCTTGTGGACCTGTGCGATTGAGGCGGCGGCGATGGGTTCGCTGAAATCGCTGAAGATTTCTGACACCGGTTGGCCTAGCTCCCGTTCGACCTCTGCCATGGCTTCGGCCTTCGAGAAGGGCGGCAGTTTGTCCTGCAGCACACGCAATTGCGCGGCCAGTTCGTCGCCGACCACATCGGGGCGGGTCGAGAGCACCTGACCGAATTTGATATAGGCCGGTCCCAGCGCGGTCAGCGCGCGGGTTGCGGGCGGCATCTCGGGGTCGCCCTTGTAGCCGAGCCATTGGAAGGGTTTGCCCAAGCTATGCGCCACGATGCGCAGGGTGCGGGGCGCTTCGAACGCGTCCAGCACCACGTTCATGGCACCGGTGCGCTCCAAAGTGGCACCCGTGCGTATCAGGCGGATGATGTTGTGAGGGCCACGCATCTAGATTTTCCAGCCGGAATGCAGCGCGGCGATGCCCATGCTCAGGTTGCGGTATTTGGCGTTTTCGAATCCGGCGGTGCGGACCATCGACAGGAAAGTGTCCTGATCGGGGAAGTTGCGGATCGACTCGACCAGATACTGATAGCTGTCGTAATCGTTGGCGATCAGCTTGCCCATGCGCGGGATGACGTTGAAGCTGTAGAGGTCGTAAAGTTTCTGCAACCCGTCATTGGGCAGCTGGCTGAATTCCAGCACCATCAGGCGGCCACCGGGTTTCAGCACACGGTAAGCCTCGTTCAGCGCCTCTTGCGGGCGAGTCACGTTCCGGATGCCGAAGGAGATTGTGTAGACGTCGAATGTGTTGTCCTCGAACGGCAGGGCCATCGCGTCGCCCACCACCCAGTTCAGGCTGTCGGCCATCTGGTCGGCCTCAGCCCGTTGGCGGCCTTCGACCAGCATCGGCTCGGTCAGGTCCAGAACGGTGGCGTGGCCGTGGCCTGCTCGTTTGAGGAAGCGAAAGGAGATGTCTCCGGTGCCGCCCGCCACATCCAGCAGACGCTGCCCGGGGCGCGGGGCCAACCAGTCCATCATCGCGTCTTTCCAGACCCGGTGGATGCCCATCGACATGACATCGTTCATCACGTCGTATTTCGAGGCGACCGAGTTGAATACGCCCTGCACGCGCCCGGCCTTTTCAGCCTCGCGCACGGTTTCGAACCCGAAATGAGTGGTCTTGTCGCTGTTGTCGGACATTTGCCTTGCCGTTCGTCGAATTTCGCCTCTGTTATAGGGCCAAGAGAGGCGGGCACAATGCGGCCCTTTGGAATAGGAGCCATCTAATGCCCGAATTGCCCGAGGTCGAGACAGTAAGACGCGGCCTGTCCCCGGCGATGGAGGGGGTGGTGATCGAACGGGCAGATGTGAACCGGCCCGATCTGCGCTGGCCCTTTCCCGCGCGGATGGCCGAGCGGCTGACCGGGCAGCAGGTTCAGCGGCTGCGGCGGCGGTCGAAATACATCTTGGCCGATCTCAGCAGCGGTGAAACCCTTTTGATCCATCTGGGCATGTCCGGGCGGATGACGGTGTCTGGTGACCCTCTGGGGCAGTTCGTGCATGATCATCCGGCGGCGCAAAAGCATGACCATGTGGTGTTCCACATGGCCAACGGTGCGCGCGTCACCTTCAACGATCCACGCCGGTTCGGAGCGATGGATTTGCTTCCCACAGCCACGGCTGAGCAGCACAAGCTGCTCTCGGTCTTGGGGCCGGAGCCTTTGGGGAACGACTTTCATGAACAACACCTGATCGATGCGTTCAAAGGCAAGAACTCCCCGGTCAAATCGGCGCTTCTGGATCAGGGAATCGTTGCCGGTCTGGGCAATATCTACGTTTGCGAGGCGCTTTATCGCGGCAAGGTGTCGCCACGTCGCAAGGCCGGGCAGATTTCTGCGCCGCGCGTTGCGGCACTTGTGCCGATCATCCGGCAGGTGCTGCAGGATGCCATCGAGGCTGGCGGTTCGTCGCTGCGGGATTTCCGTCAAGCCGATGGAGAACTTGGATATTTTCAGCACCGCTTCGACGTCTACGCGCGCGAAGGTGAACCCTGCCGGACCGAAGGATGCGGCGCGTCGATCAAGAGAATCACCCAGTCCGGTCGCTCATCCTTCTACTGTGCGCAATGCCAAAGATAGCTTGATCCAGCTTTTGCGCGTGATAATGAATCGTATCTGAACGGAACAACCGGAAGCTTACACCTCATGGCTTTTGAGACGATCATCGTCGAAATTGAAGACCACGTCGCCCTCATCAAACTCGACAGACCCGACGCAATGAACGCGCTGAACACCCAGCTGTTGGGTGAGCTTTGCGAGGCGTTGGAGGATGCCGACAAGAACGACAAGGTGCGCTGCATGGTCATCACCGGCTCGGAAAAGGCTTTCGCTGCTGGCGCGGATATCAAAGAGATGTCCGAGATGAGCTTTGTTGACGTCTTCGACATAAACCTGTTTGCGGATGCCAATGATCGCATCTCGGCCATTCGCAAGCCGATCATTGCGGCCGTGGCAGGCTATGCGCTGGGTGGCGGGTGCGAGTTGGCGATGTTGTGCGACTTCATCATCGCCGCCGATACCGCCAAGTTCGGTCAGCCCGAGATCAATCTGGGCGTCATTGCCGGGTTGGGTGGCAGCCAGCGCCTGACCCGTTTCGTGGGCAAGTCCAAATCGATGGATATGAACCTGACCGGGCGTTTTATGGATGCTGAAGAAGCCGAACGTGCCGGGCTGGTCAGCCGTGTGGTCCCCGCAAAGAAACTGATCGAAGAGGCGACCGGTGCCGCCCAGAAGATTGCGGAGAAATCCCAGATCTCGACCCTGGCGGCAAAAGAGGCGGTGAACCGCAGCTATGAGCTGCCGCTGAGCGAGGGCATGCTGTTTGAACGGCGCGTGTTCCATTCGATGTTCGCCACCGAGGATCAGAAAGAGGGCATGGCCGCGTTTCTGGAAAAACGCGCCGCGCAGTTCCGCGACAAGTAAGCAGCCTTCACGAGGGGCAACCGGGCGGGCTTTTGCCCGCCTTTTTCTTGCCGGATCCGCACAGTCAAGATTCCGCTTGGCAAACCCGCACAACTTGGATAGTAAGCGCCGTCATACATGCGCGTGCGGCCCGCCTGGCCCGACTCACACTCGTGATTTCTGATCCGGTGCGGATAATTCCCGTGGCGCGCAACCCAAGATAACCGTACCGAACAAAGGTCAGAGACACATGGCAAATTCGCCCCAGGCAAAGAAACGCGCCCGTCAGAACGAAAAGCGTTTCGCCGTAAACAAAGCGCGCCGTTCGCGCATCCGCACCTATCTGCGTAAAGTTGAAGAAGCGATCGCATCCGGCGACAAGGACGCGGCCACCGCAGCCCTGCGCGCCGCTCAGCCCGAGCTGATGCGCGGCGTCACCAAAGGTGTCTTCCACAAGAACACCGCAGCCCGCAAAATGTCGCGCCTGTCGGCCCGCGTCAAAGCGCTGGGCTAAGCAGTACGTGACCCATGGTCACGTCAGCAAAGCTGAATTATTTTGAAAGGCGTCGCCCCGTGCGGCGCCTTTTCTAATGTTGCCGGAAAGTCGCGCCTTCACGAAACCGAGAGATTCTTTCGGGTCCAGACACGAGTCAATATCAGAGTTTCGTTGCCGCAACCGCCGACCTGTTGTTACCACTGATATCAGCGATTCACTCGCTTGGGGGGACAGGCGGTTTCTGCGTTCCAACTGACGGGCATCAGTTGATCCGGAGACGAATGTTCGTTCGCTGGCTTTCGAGCCGGCTGGCGACCTGCAAAAGGTACCGGGCTGCCCGGATACCCGAGCCCTGTCGGAAATTGGGATTTGGACCTGTGGCCCGGCTTTTCGGGACATGTCTTGTTGCGGGACGATGTCTGCGCTGCAGTGTGCTGAATTTCCAAGTTGTACCCGCCAGACCATTGGTCTGGCGAAACGGTACCCTTGTGCGTGAACGTCATACACCCGGGAAACCGGGCCATATTGCATAAGGCCGAAGGGCCAATAAAGAATGGGATGCGTGAGGCGCTGGATGACACAAGAGAAATGGGGACAACTGCGAAGCAAGTTGATCAAGGCTGTTGGACAAAACAATTACACCACCTGGATCGAACCTCTGGAGTTCAAAGAGCTTCAGGACGGGGTGGCCGTGTTTTCTGCGCCGACGAACTTTATGGGCAATTACGTCAGTCAGAACTTTGCCGACCATATTCTCTATGAGCTGAAAACATCCGGTGAAACCGTGCAACGATTGGCGTTTCGCACGGCGGCCAACTCCTCGGCGCGCCCTGCCGCCACACGCGCGCCTGTGCAGGACCCTGTCACAGAACCGAGCCCTGCTCTGGCAGCCGATACAGGCGCGAGTGCGCTGGAATCGCTTCAGGCGGCGCCTTTGGATGCGCGTTTTACCTTTGACAGTTTCGTTGTGGGCAAGCCCAATGAATTGGCCCATGCCGCAGCCCGCCGTGTGTCCGAGGGCGGTCCGGTCACATTCAATCCGCTGGTGCTGTATGGCGGTGTCGGTCTGGGTAAGACCCACCTGATGCACGCCATCGCTTGGGAGCTGAAGACCAAACACCCCGAACTGAATGTGCTGTATCTGTCGGCAGAGCAATTCATGTATCGCTTTGTGCAGGCCTTGCGTGAACGCCGGATGATGGATTTCAAACACCTGTTCCGGTCGGTCGATGTGCTGATGGTGGATGACGTGCAATTCATCGCAGGCAAAGATTCCACGCAGGAAGAGTTCTTTCATACGTTCAACGCGCTTGTGGATCAGAACAAGCAGATCATTATTTCTGCCGACCGTGCGCCGGGTGAGATCAAGGATCTGGAAGATCGCGTGAAGTCCCGCTTGCAATGTGGCCTTGTGGTCGACCTGCACCCCACCGATTATGAGCTGCGGTTGGGTATCCTGCAAAACAAGGTGCAGCACTACAGCGCCACCTATCCGGACCTCAGCATCGCGGATGGCGTTCTGGAATTTCTCGCGCAGCGTATCTCGACCAATGTGCGGGTGCTTGAGGGGGCTCTGACCCGGTTGTTTGCCTTTGCCTCGCTGGTCGGGCGCGAGATCGACATGGAGCTGACTCAGGATTGCCTGGCGGATGTGCTGCGTATGTCCGAGCGCAAGATCACGGTCGAGGAGATTCAGCGCAAAGTGTCCGAGTACTACAATATCCGTCTGTCGGACATCGTCGGCCCTAAGCGGCTGCGCTCTTATGCCCGCCCGCGTCAGATCGCGATGTATCTGTGCAAGCAGTTGACCAGCCGGTCGTTGCCCGAGATCGGTCGGCGGTTCGGTGGCCGTGACCATACGACGGTCATGCACGGCGTTAAACGCATTGAAGAGCTGAAGCTGACAGATGGCCAGATTGCGGAGGATGTCGAGATCCTGCGTCGCGCTCTCGAAGCCTGAGTTTTTAGTCGGGTGTTTTTGCTATGCCCCGGGCCGACAGGTCTGGGGCGTTCGCTTGTGCGCTATCGCCCACAATCTGCAGTGATCTGTGTCAGATAGACCACGCGACCCTTGACGCACCGGTCAATCCGGCTGAGAAATCGATAGAAAGTCCTTGTGCCTCGGGGCAGAGCCGCTAACGTGCCAGTCCCGCCCATTTCGGCACGAAAGTCAAAGGAATTGAGGGTATGAAGATCAGCATCGAACGCGGCACCCTTCTCAAGGCCGTTTCGCAGGCCCAATCTGTTGTCGAACGTCGCAATACGATCCCGATACTTGCCAACGTTTTGATCGAGGCCGAAGGCGATCAGGCTCAGTTCCGTGCCACCGATCTGGATATCGAAGTGGTGGACAAGGCCCCGGCACAGGTGGAAAAGGCTGGCGCAACAACGGTGGCTGCGACCACGTTGCATGAAATCGTCCGCAAGTTGCCGGACGGTGCGCTGGTCACCCTGACCGCGGACAGTGCGGCGGGGCGTCTGACGGTCGAGGCCGGGCGGTCGAACTTTTCGCTGGCGACCTTGCCGAAAGAGGATTTCCCGGTCATGGCCTCCTCGGAATACCAGTCGAATTTCAAAGCGCCTGCTGCGCTGCTTCGGCGGCTGTTTGACAAATCCAAATTTGCCATTTCGACAGAAGAGACGCGGTACTATCTGAATGGCGTCTATATGCATGTGGCTGACGGATCAGATGGCGGAAAAGTACTGCGCTGTGTGGCCACGGATGGCCACCGTTTGGCGCGTATCGATGCTGATTTGCCGGAAGGAGCAACAGACATGCCGGGTGTTATTGTCCCCCGCAAAACCGTGGGCGAGTTGCGTAAGCTGCTGGATGATGACGAGATGGAGATCGCGGTTTCGGTCAGCGAAACCAAGGTGCGGTTCGCGACGCCTGACATAACGCTGACGTCCAAGGTAATCGATGGCACATTTCCGGACTATACACGCGTTATTCCGCAGGGGAACACGCGTCAGCTGGAAGTGGATGCGGCTGAGTTCGCTCAGGCCGTGGATCGGGTTGCGACCGTGTCCTCCGAGCGGTCGCGAGCGGTAAAGCTGCAACTGGATGCGGACAAGCTGGTGCTGTCGGTCAATGCGCCCGACAGCGGCGCCGCCGAGGAAGAGCTGGCTGTTGCTTATGGCGACGAGCGGCTGGAGATCGGGTTCAACGCAAAGTACCTGTTGGAGATTGCGTCTCAGGTGGATCGTGAGAATGCGGTGTTTCTGTTCAATTCCGCAGGTGACCCAACCCTGATGCGCGAAGGCAATGATCAGAGCGCGGTTTACGTTGTCATGCCGATGCGCGTCTGATCGCGCTGACGCGCGATGCCTCCCCTAACGGCGGCAAAGCCGCCTGCCGGGCAGAGGGACGGGAGTATTTTTGAAAAGATGAAGGGAGGGGTCATGGGATTGGCCCTGACCGAGCTTACGGTCTCGCATTTTCGGTCTCATAAGCTGGCGCGGTTGTCTTTGGATGGGCGACCGGTGGCGATACATGGGCCAAACGGGGCCGGGAAGACCAATATTCTTGAAGCGGTGTCGTTGTTTTCGCCCGGTCGCGGGATGCGGCGGGCCAGCGCGGCGGAGATGACCCGGCGGCCCGAGGCCTTGGGCTGGAAGCTGTCGGGACTGTTGCAGGCGCAAGGGCAGGCCTATGAGATCGAGACATGGTCCGAAGGCGGCGCGGCGCGGCAGGTTCGGATTGATGAGAAGGCGGCCAGTCAGATTGATCTGGGCAAGCTTGCGCGGGTGGTCTGGCTGATCCCGTCGATGGATCGGCTGTGGATCGAGGGGGCAGAGGGGCGGCGGCGGTTTCTGGACCGCATTGCGCTGAGCTTTGATCCTTCGCACGCCGAGGCGTCTCTGACCTATGAAAAAGCCATGCGGGAACGCAACCGCCTGCTGAAAGAGCAGGTGCGGGATGCGCATTGGTATGCAGCGCTAGAGGCGCAGATGGCCGAGATGGGGCACCGCATTCATGCGTCCCGTCTGGCGGCGTTGGAGCATTTGCGTACGGCGCAGGATCAGGCGGAAACGGCGTTTCCCTCTGCCGAGCTAGAGTTGGTGCAGTCTGAGGGTGCGATGCCGGAGACTGCGGGCGACTTGCGCGAGGCGTTGAATGAAAGCCGGTTTCGGGACCTGGCGGCGGGGCGCACGTTGGTGGGGCCGCATCGGTCGGATTTATTTGGCGTCTTTGCGGCCAAGGGCGTACCTGCCAAGGATTGCTCGACCGGAGAACAGAAGGCGCTGCTGGTCTCGTTGATCCTGTCGAATGCGCGGGCTTTGGCGGGGATGGTCGGCGCCCCGCCGATCGTGCTGCTGGACGAGGTGGCGGCCCATCTCGATGCCGAGCGACGTGCGGCGCTCTATGACGAGATTTGCGCGCTGGGCGCTCAGGCCTGGATGACGGGCACCGGGCCTGAGCTGTTTGAAGAATTGGAGGGTCGGGCCCAGACGCTGACTGTCACTGACAGCGGTGAAGGCTCGGTCGTGGCTTAGGCAGGCTCGCCGACTTTGCGTTCCCACAGGAAGCCGCGCATCACTTCGTCGACCGGGGTTTGTGCCATGTGGTTGACGTAATTCGACATGGTTTTCTGCGCCAGCCCCAACACCACGTCCAGAACTGCCCGATGAGAGTAACCTGCGTCAAAGAAGGCCTGCAGCTGCGCGTCTGTGACATTGCCGCGGCTCTGCATCAGTTGCAGGGTAAAGCTGCGCAATGCTTCAAGTTTGGCGGAAGGGAGCGGGGTTTCATTGCGCAACGCCTCGGTGATATCATCCGACACCTTCATCATCTTGGCGATGCCGGTATGGGCGGGAACGCAGTAGTGGCACTCGTTTTCCACGTTGATGGTCTGCCAGACGACGGTTTTTTCGTCGTTGTCGAAATCGGTTTGTAAGAACAGGTGGTGCAGCAGCTGATAGGCCTCAAGATGTTGCGGGCTTTCGGACATCACCTTGTGCAGGCCGGGCAGACGGCCAAAGGCGGCCTGCGATTTCTCCAGCAGCGGTTTGGATCCTTCTGGGGCGGTTTCGAGGTCGTGGGAGGGGAAATTTGCCATATCAAAACTCCTGTTTCTGGCGCGATGAGTCGTATTTAGGCTTTCTTGAGCGATCACTCAAGTATATATTTGAGCAAACGTTCAAAAATTGGTGACGCTGATGCCTCGCAAACCCTCATACGACCGCGATGCGCTGATCGGGCAGGCGCGGGATATCTTCTGGCGACAGGGTTGGGCTGGGACATCGTTGAAAGACCTGGAGCGGGAGTTGAAGCTGAAGCCCGGAAGTTTCTATGCGGCTTTTGGGTCCAAGGATGCGCTGTATGCGCTGGCGCTGGAGAAATACGCCGAAGAGGGGGTGGCGCGTTTGATGGCGCTGGCGGATGATCTGGGGCCGCTTGGCGCGCTCAAGGCGCAGCCGGGCATTGTTGTGGCTGGATCGGGCGCACCGGCCAAGGCTTGTATGCTGGCCAAAACCTATGCCGAGCTCTGGGCAAGAGATCATGAGCTTGCGGCCCTTGCCAGCACGCATTTGGCCGAGATGATGACTTGTTTTTCGACCCTTTTCCAACAAGCCCAACAACGTGGCGAGATCGGGGCGTCGAGCGATCCGGATCGTCTCGCGGCGCGGTATCAGTCTGACCTTCTGGGCTTGCGGTTGTCGGCGGAACGCAAGGATGTGGATGCGCAACAGATCGCTGCAGATATCGCCGCCGATCTGGATCGATTGTAGCCGGTTGGAGAGCGGTTTCCAAAACGGTTGGAAAGCACGGTTGGGAACACAAAATGTTGGGGGACCGCGTGACATTCCCCACCAGAGAACGTATAAGTTACCAAAATAATATAGGTACTGACTGAATGTCCGAAGACACACAGGCTCCACAGGAATACGGCGCTGATTCCATAAAAGTTCTCAAAGGGTTGGAGGCCGTTCGTAAGCGCCCCGGCATGTATATCGGGGATACGGATGATGGCTCGGGTCTGCACCATATGGTGTACGAGGTCGTGGACAACGGAATTGATGAGGCGCTGGCCGGTCATGCCGATCATGTGACGGTGAAAATCCACGCCGATTCCAGCGTGTCAGTCAGCGATAACGGGCGTGGAATTCCCGTGGACATTCACCCCGAAGAGGGTGTCTCGGCTGCGGAAGTCATCATGACCCAACTACACGCGGGCGGGAAGTTCGACAGCAACTCGTACAAAGTGTCGGGCGGACTGCACGGCGTGGGCGTTTCGGTGGTGAATGCGCTGTCCGATTGGCTGGAGCTGCGCATCTGGCGTGCCGGCAAGGAACACGTGGCCCGGTTCGAAGGCGGCGAGACGGCCGAGCATCTGAAGGTGGTCGGGGATTGCGGTGATCAGACGGGAACCGAGGTGCGGTTCCTGGCCTCGACCAACACATTCTCGAACCTCGAATATTCTTTCGAGACGCTGGAGAAGCGCCTGCGCGAACTGGCGTTCCTGAACTCGGGCGTGCGGATTATCCTGATCGACGAACGCCCCGCAGAACGGTTGGAAACCGAGCTGTTTTATGAGGGCGGGGTCAAAGAGTTCGTTAAATATCTCGACCGGTCGAAAACCCCGGCCATGCCCGAACCGATCTACATCAAAGGCGAACGTGACGATATCGGCGTTGAAATCGCCATGTGGTGGAATGACAGCTACCACGAGACGGTGCTACCCTTCACCAACAACATCCCTCAGCGGGACGGTGGGACGCATGTGGCGGGGTTCCGGGGCGCTCTGACCCGGACGATCAACAACTATGCGCAATCCAGCGGGATCGCGAAAAAGGAAAAGGTCAGCTTTACCGGCGATGACGCGCGCGAAGGTCTGACCTGTGTGTTGTCGGTCAAGGTGCCCGATCCCAAGTTCTCGTCCCAGACCAAGGACAAGCTGGTGTCGTCCGAGGTGCGTCCGGCTGTTGAGGGCCTGATGAACGAAAAGCTGGCCGAATGGTTCGAGGAAAACCCGAGCGAAGCCAAGGGGATCGTCGGCAAGATCATCGAGGCCGCGCTGGCCCGAGAGGCCGCGCGCAAGGCCCGCGAGTTGACCCGCCGCAAGACGGCGATGGATGTGAACTATCTGGCGGGTAAGCTGAAAGATTGTTCCGAGAAAGACCCGTCCAAAACCGAAGTTTTCCTCGTCGAGGGTGACTCGGCTGGTGGGTCCGCGCAGACGGGTCGGGACCGGCTGACGCAGGCCGTATTGCCCTTGCGCGGGAAAATCCTGAACGTGGAACGGGCTCGGTTTGACCGGATGCTGTCGTCGCAGGAAATCGGCAATCTGGTCATGGCGCTGGGCACCGGCATTGGCCGGGACGAGTTCAACATCGAAAAACTGCGCTACCACAAGATCGTTATCATGACCGACGCGGACGTGGACGGCGCGCATATCCGAACCTTGCTGCTGACCTTCTTCTACCGCCAAATGCCAAAGCTGATCGAGGGCGGGTATCTCTATATCGCACAACCGCCGCTTTATAAGGTTTCGCGCGGAAAATCAGAGGTTTATCTCAAGGATCAGGCTGCTCTGGATGACTACCTGATCAATCAAGGGGTCGAGGGCGCGGTGCTGAAACTGGGCTCGGGCGAGGAGATCATCGGGCAAGACCTGACCCGTGTGGTCGATGAGGCGCGGCAATTGAAGCGCGTACTGGACGCCTTCCCAACGCATTATCCGCGCCATATTCTGGAACAGGCCGCCGTTGCAGGCGCTTTCGTTCCGGGGGCGGTCGATGCCGACCTGCAAGGTGTGGCCGACAAGGTCGCTGCCCGCCTCGACCTGATTGCGCTTGAATATGAGCGCGGTTGGCAGGGTCGCATCACCCAGGACCACGGCATCCGTCTGGCTCGCATCCTGCGTGGCGTTGAAGAGGTCCGCACGCTGGACGGCCCCATGCTGCGTTCGGGCGAGGCGCGCAAGACCGGCAGCTTTACCCAAAGCCTGCAAGAGGTCTACAACTCGCCCGCAACCCTGATCCGCCGGGATCGGTCGCAGGCCATCCACGGGCCTTTGGATTTGCTGCGCGCCATTCTTGAGGAAGGTGAAAAGGGCCTGTCTCTGCAACGTTACAAGGGTTTGGGTGAGATGAACCCGGACCAGCTTTGGGAAACCACACTGGACCCGGACGCCCGTACACTCTTGCAGGTGCGCGTTAACGACATGGTCGAGGCCGACGATTTATTCACCAAACTGATGGGCGACGTCGTCGAACCCCGCCGCGAATTCATTCAGCAAAATGCGCTGAGCGTCGAGAACCTGGATTTTTAGGCTCATGTACGATTGCCCAAAAACGTTCGCGAACCTACTGTGGCCAGTTTTTTGGTTTTGGGAGTAGCTACAACTGACACCGACGCATTCTTGCAATAAGAATGGTCCAAACTTCGCTTGAAATTTCTCGCTGCAGATACGAGAGATACAATAGCCCGCGGCCAAAGCAGACAATCATCCACATACTTGGTAAGGGCTCAGTTATTTCCTCAAATCTAAGAGCTTGCCGAGGCTGGTATGCTGCGGCGAATTCGCGTTGGATGAAAGACAGGTCTCAAACCGCTTGCCTGGATATGACGCTGTGTTCAGCAAAACGCTAAGAGAGCTGTTGAATGCCTTGACCTGGCACCAAACGGTAGCTTCATTGAAAAAGAACATGACCTTATAGTTCGACAAATGAGCCACCGGTTATTTGGCGGATTAAGTTAACAAGGAGATGCTTGCTGTTAGAGCGCATGTAGAGATCATGTTGCTACCGCAAGCAAAACTTATTGATGTCCGATACAGCGTCCTGGCTAAAGAAAAATGGGTTGTCCAAGTATGCTGCTGCTTTTGCTGAACACGAGGTCGAATTCGGCGAACTGTCTGAATTAACTGACGCAGACCTTGTCGTCATCGGCCTCCCTCTGGGCCCGCGGAGGCGTTTCCTGAAAGCCGTTCGCGCCAGGTCGGAAAATGGGTTGCACCCGCCCGTCATATCCGGCGGTCCCGAGATCGTGGCGGAGCGGCGACAGCTTACGGTCATGTTTATCGATCTCGTTGGGTCAACGGAAATAGCGCAACGCGTTGATCCGGAGGATCTGGCCGATGTTCTGCGACTTTTCAAAGAAACCTGCGCCACGGCTGTTGCTGCGTTTGATGGCCATATTGCCAGCTATTATGGCGACGGGATCATGGTATTTTTTGGATTTCCACATGCGCATGAAGACGATGCCGAACGGGCCATTCGCGCGGGCCTGCGGATCATCGATGAGGTTCCGGCTATCCGAACCCACGCGAAACTCAATGTTCGAATAGGGATTGCAACCGGATTGGTCGTCGTCGGCGATCTGCGGGGCGAAAAAATGTTCGAAGACGGCACGGCGATGGGCGAGACGCCCAATCTGGCGGCACGCCTTCAGGCAATGGCGGACCCGGGCACAATGATCGTCGCCCCAACCACTCATCAGTTGGCCGGAGATGCTTTCGAGTATGTCCTGCGAGGCGCGTTCAAGCTCAAGGGCTTTGTCAAAGAAGTCGAAGGTTGGCAAGTGACCGAGGCACGAGAGACGGTCAGCCGCTTTATGGCGATAGATGACGTGATGCTCAAACCGTTGATCGGGCGAACGGCCGAACTGGATGACCTGAACCACAAGTGGGACCTTGCCAATAGTGGCCAGGGGCAAGTTGTGCTGGTGTCAGGTGAACCAGGCATTGGCAAGTCGCGCCTGATTGAAGAATTTAGGCAGAACATTTCGGAGTTGCTCCACAAACAAGCGCGGTATCAGTGTTCTCCATACCATTTTGCGACCACACTCTATCCCGTTATTCGGCGTCTCGAAGGGGCCGCTGGTCTTCGATCCGACGAGCCAAATGACGTCAAGCTTGAAAAAATCCGCGCCGTATTGAGTGATAAATCCGACGAAGCGTTGAAATTGGTGGCATCGCTTTTGTCGATACCCTTCGAAGATCGTCTGGGGCCTTTGGATTCGACACCACAACAGATCATGGATCAATCTCTGGATTTGTTGCTGAACAATCTGTCGTCCGAGGCCACGGATCATCCGGTTCTTGTCCTGTTTGAAGATGCACATTGGGTTGATCCGACGACCAAGCTGCTGCTGGATCGCATCGTGGCCCGAATTCGTCATCTTCCCGTGCTTGTCATCATCACATTCCGGCCCGAGTTTGATCCGGGTTGGACGCTGCAGTCGAACCTTAAAAAGGTCGTTTTGAAACCGTTGGATTTTCAGCATGTCAAAAACATCGTGGACGAGGTCGCCAAGGGCGAGGCGATCGCCGATGAGATGTACGATCTGGTCGCGGCAAGATCGGATGGTGTGCCGCTATACGTAGAAGAGGTGACTAAGGACCTCCTTGAATCGGGCCTCCTGATCAAGGGTAGGGACACCTACACGCTGGGTGGGGCATCGCCGGCAAATTCTGTTCCGAGCACCTTGCATGATGCACTGATGGCGCGCCTGGACCGCTTGAGCTCGGCCAAAGAGGTCGCACAGATCGGCGCTGTTATTGGGCCTCAATTTACCTATCCGTTGATTTCAAAGGTGGCTGGCATCAGCGACAAAGCGTTGCGTGCCAATCTGGATCTTTTGGTAGAGGCAGGCATCGTTTCAGTTGATCGGACCGCCGATTTTGAAACGTTCAGCTATTGCCACGCTCTCATTCGTGACACTGCCTATAATAGTCTGCTGAAACGGGAGCGGCGAATTCTGCACGCGGGTGTCGCGCAACATCTGGGTGATGTGTCAGTACACACTGGTGATGCAAGCCCGGAAATTCTGGCGCACCATTACACTATGGCGGGCATGAACAAGGAAGCCGTCGATTATCGATACCTTGCAGGTCAGCGGGCAGTCCAGCGATCTGCCAATACGGAAGCAAGCACCCAATTGTCCCTTGCGATAGAGCAGCTTTGGAAGCTCGATCAGAGTGTTGAAAGGGACAGAAGGGAAATCGAGATTCAGGTTCTCAAAGCTGGTGTTCTACGATCGACTGCGGGAATCGCTGCCGATGAAACCGGTTCCGTTTACGCAAGAATACGTGACTTATGCGAGCGTGTCGGAGAAACGGAGCAACTGTTCCCGGTTCTCAATGGATTGTATTCCTTTCATTTGGTGCGTGCAGAATATGATTTGGCCAGAACTGTTGCAGCGCAATTGCTGAAGTTGGCGACATCAACGCGTGAAACGCAGCATCAGATGGTCGCACATCGCGCGATGGGTGCGGTACTGTTCCATATCGGAGAGCTGAGACCGGCCCACAAGCATTTGAGCACAGCGCTGGACCTCTACAGCCGGGAGCGCGATGGGCATCTGGCCTTCATTCACGGTTCGGATCATGCGGCCATCACCTCATGTTTTCTGAGTTTGGCTGTCTGGATGCAGGGAGACCCGGACAAAGCCTTGGATATCCAAAATCGAGCTGTGGCTGGTGCAAAAGAGCTGGAGCACGCACACAGCATCGCACAGTCTTTGACCTATCTATGCATGCTTCACCTACTGCGTCGTGAGCCAGATAAAGTGCTGGAAGTGGTAGAACAGCTTGAAGAGCTGTCCATTAAACACTCCTTCGGATTCATGAAATTGACCGCGAGCCTGTGGCGAAGTTGGGTGAACGCCGATGTCTCGCCAAATCAGGAAACGATCAGCGCATTACACGAAGCGTCGATCGCGTGGTGGGAAAGTGGTGCAGGAAACTACAAACCGTTCTTCTTAACTTTAGTTGCCGAGCTCACTCTGAAAATAGGTGACCGTGAAGGGGCCTTGAGCTTGTTGGCTCAGGCGCGTGAGCAACAGCATTCGACAAATGAAGGGTGGGCCCGATCCGAGACGCTTCGAGTCTACGCGCTCGCACGTTGCGAGAACGAGCTGGCGGAAAAGGAATTTCTTGAAGCTTTGGCCGCTGCCAGAGAGCAGAACGCAAAGATGTTTGAACTCCGAACGTCGGTAGATTACGCAGAGCAATGCAAACTGTTTGGGCAGATGCAAAGGGCAATATCTGATCTTCGTACTGCTTTGAATGGGATTGCAGGAGGTGAGTCTACGATCGATGTGACGGATGCATCCAAGCTCCTGGATTGAAGACCACTAAACTAAACCTCATATTTTTCCAGGCATCCTGATCTACTCCCCAAAACTCCCGCGCTGCATGTCAAGTGTTGGAAGTTCGGCTGCAAAACGCGTGCAATAACAACGTGAGCCGCGCAATAGCGAGCTTTCTGTGTAGTATGAAACGCATCGTGGGGTGTACTTGAAAACGCGGCCGAGATTTCGGGTATCCAGAAAGATCGCGCACCAAATTCAGTAACCAGATATGCCTTTTGTTTTACCCATTAGGCAATTTGGACGGTGATAACCGCTTCACGGACACTGATTTTTGTATAAGAAGAACTTCACAAAGCGTTCACGCATTCTAAACTTGAAACTGGCACTGCTGGCTTTTTAGCTGGCGCATACGAAGATCAATGACGTCAACGACCCAGAGGATGAGCATATGAAACCCCTCCTGCCCGCACTGCGTATTTCGTCTCTTCGGCCCTGGGTGACAGGGTTTGGTGTTTCGGCGATGCTGGCGCTTTGGGCCGGAAGCGGGGCGATTGCGGCAGAAGACAAGATCACCCGCAGCCATGGCTATTCCTATTTTGGCAACCTCGACTATTCCGCTGATTACCCGCATCTGGATTACGTCAACCCGGATGCGCCAAAAGGTGGACAGTTGTCGCTGGCCGGATCTGGCACATTTGACTCGTTGAATCCCTATTCACGCAAAGGGCGGGCCGGGGCGCTGACAACGCTGCAATATGACTCGCTGATCGACAGCACAGCAGACAGTGTCGGGCAGTATTATGGCGTGTTGGCCGAAAGCATGGAGTATGATGAAGGACGCAACTATGTGATTTTTTACATGCGTCCCGAAGCGACCTTTTGGGACGGAACGCCGGTGACGGCCGAGGATGTGGTTTACAGCCACCGTTTGTTCATTGAACAGGGCCTGCCTTCATATGCGCAAGCCGTGGGCCGCATGGTCCAAAACGCCGAGGCGCTGGATGATCACATCGTCAAATTCAGTTTCAGCCCCGAAGTAACCCGTCGCGGACTGATCGAGACCGTCGGCTCAACCCCTGTGTTTTCCAAGGCCTGGTTCGAAGCGGATGAAAGCCGTCGTCTGGATGAACCCCGGCTTGAGGTGGCAATTGGTTCGGGGCCTTATAAGCTGGACAGCTACGACATCAACCGCCGGATCGTTTACAAGCGACGTGATGATTACTGGGGGCAGGACCTGCCGATCAATGTGGGTCGTAACAATTATGATGTTATCCGGGTCGAGTATTTCGCCGATCAGACAGCGGCGTTCGAAGGATTCAAGGCCGGTGAATACACCATGCGGATCGAAAGCGACCCCAAGCTTTGGGCGTCAAGCTATGACTTCCCGAAACTGAACGAAGGCACGGTTGTACAAGACGAGATTGCGGATGGCAGCCCGCCCACGCCATCGGGATTTGTTTTCAATCTGGGCAAACCGCAATTTGCCGACAAAAACGTCCGCAAAGCCATTGCGCTGGCGTTCAACTTTGAATGGGCCAACGAGTCGCTGATGTTTGGACTGAACACTCCACGCAGTTCGTTTGTGCAGGGCACGCATCTTGAGGCCACCGGCGCACCTGAAGGAGCCGAGCTGGCATTTCTGCAAACTTTGGGCGACGTTGTTCCGCCAGAGGTGCTCAGTGAACCGGCGCTGGTGACTCATGAATCCAATCCGGCACGTCTAAATGACCGTCGCAACCTGCGCAAGGCGTCGAAACTTCTGGATGAGGCCGGCTGGCCGGTCGGAGACGGGAATCTGCGCCGCAACGCGGAAGGCCAGACTTTGAAAGTCAACATCCCTTATGCATCCAGTATTCCGACATCGACCGCGACGATGATCGAGACTTTTGTGCAGAATTTGCAATCCATCGGTGTAGATGCCTCGGCGGAAAAGGTGGATCCGTCACAGTTCACCCTGCGCCGCCGCGAGCGGGATTATGACATGGTGTATTCGACACGTTACGGATCATTCCTGTCCACCGGTGGCGGTCTGAGCCAGATGTATGGCTCGGAAGAGGCAGCGTTCAGCCTGTTCAACCCGGCCGGTCTGGCCAGCCCTTTGGTGGACGCGGTGATCGAAGCGTCCTTTGATACCACAAATCAGGCGGAACAGGATGCGGCCCTTATGGCGTTGGACCGCGTGTTGCGTTATGAGTTCTTCGTCATACCGGACGGGTATGTCGCGGATTACTGGACAGCCTATTACGACATGTATGAATACCCCGAAAACCTGCCGCCCTTCACGCTCGGCTATCTGGACCTGTGGTGGGTGAACCCCGAAAAAGAGGCCGCTTTGAAAGCGAAAGGCGCGCTGCGATAATATGGGCGCCTATATTCTAAGACGCCTGTTGCTGGTCATTCCGACCCTTCTTGGCATCATGATCGTCAATTTCACTTTGGTGCAGTTCGTGCCGGGTGGACCGATTGAGCAGATTATCGCGCAGATCGAAGGTCAAGGCGACGTGTTTGCGGGTTTCGCGGGCAGTGGCGATGCGGGTGCTGCCGCAGAACCCGCCGGTGGAGGGTTCGACGACAAATATGTCGGTGCGCGCGGCCTGCCGCCCGAGTTCATTGCTGAGCTTGAGAAAGAGTTCGGGTTCGACAAACCACCGTTGGAGCGGTTCCTGTCGATGATGGGCAACTACCTGACGCTGGATTTTGGCGAGAGTTATTTCCGCTCGATCAGCGTGATTGATCTGGTGCTGGAAAAGATGCCTGTGTCGATCTCGCTGGGTCTTTGGTCCACGCTGATCGCCTATCTGGTGTCGATCCCGCTGGGTATTCGCAAGGCGATCAAGGATGGCTCGACCTTTGATACCTGGACCAGCGGAGCGATCATTGTCGCCTATGCCATTCCCGGTTTCCTGTTCGCCATTCTGTTGTTGGTGCTTTTTGCTGGCGGATCCTACTGGCAAATTTTCCCGCTGCGGGGCCTGACCTCGGACAATTGGGAGAGCCTCAGCCTGTTCGGTAAGATTGCCGATTATTTCTGGCACATCGCGCTGCCGATTATCGCGCTAACCATCTCGGCCTTTGCGACGCTGACGCTGCTGACCAAGAACTCGTTTCTGGATGAGATCAAGAAACAATACGTCATGACCGCCCGCGCCAAGGGGCTGAGCGAGCGTAAGGTTCTGTATGGCCATGTCTTCCGCAACGCGATGCTGATCGTGATTGCGGGCTTTCCGGCGGTGTTCATCGGCGTGTTCTTTGGCGGGTCTATCATCATTGAGACCATCTTTTCGCTGGATGGTCTGGGCCGTCTGGGCTTCGAGGCCGCCGTGGCGCGTGATTATCCGGTGATTTTCGGCACGCTGTTTATCTTTGGCCTGATGGGGCTGGTCGTCGGCATCATCAGCGACCTGATGTATGTGCTGGTCGACCCCCGCATCGATTTCGAAAAGCGGGAGGGATAAATGGCGCTTTCCCCCCTCAACCAGCGCCGCTGGCGCAACTTTCGGCGCAATGGTCGGGCGTTCTGGTCGCTGATAATCTTCTCGGTGCTGTTCGGCCTGTCGCTGTTTGCTGAGTTCATCGCCAACGACAAGCCGATCCTCGTGAAGTACCGGGGCGATCTTTATATGCCGGTCTTCAAATTCTATGCCGAGACCGAGTTCGGCGGGGATTTCCAGACCGAAGCCATCTATCGCGACCCCGAGGTCATGTGCCTGATCGACAGCGGTGGTCTGGACCAATGTTTCGATGACCCGGAAGGTATCGTTGATGAGATCAAGGCGGGCACGTTCGAAGCCGAAGGGTTCGAACGCGGTTGGGCCATCTGGCCTCTGATCCCCTATTCCTTCAACACCAGCGTGGATCGCCCCGGGGCCGCGCCTCTGCCGCCCAACGGTCAGAACCTGCTGGGCACCGATGACACCAAACGCGACGTGCTGGCCCGGGTGATCTATGGCTTCCGCCTGTCGATCCTGTTCACGCTGATCGTCACCGGGGCAGCCAGTCTGATCGGCATCTTCGCCGGGGCCATTCAGGGCTTTTTCGGCGGCTGGCTGGATCTGATCTTCCAACGCATCATCGAAATCTGGTCGTCCACGCCCTCGCTCTATGTCATCATCATCATGTTCGCGATTCTGGGGCGAAGTTTCTGGCTGCTGGTCATCCTGATGATCCTGTTCAGCTGGACCGGATTGGTGGGCGTTGTCCGCGCCGAATTCCTGCGCGCGCGGAACCTTGAATATGTCCGCGCCGCGCGGGCGCTGGGTGTGGGCAACATGACCATCATGTTCCGCCACATGCTGCCCAACGCGATGGTGGCCACACTGACCTTCATGCCCTTCATCGTCACCGGCACCATCGGCGGGTTGGCCTCGCTGGACTTCCTTGGCTTTGGCCTGCCATCGTCAGCCCCGTCGCTGGGGGAACTGACCTTGCAGGCGAAACAGAACCTGCAGGCGCCGTGGCTGGCCTTCACCGCCTTCTTCACCTTTGCCATCATGCTGTCGCTGCTGGTCTTCATCTTCGAAGGCGTGCGCGATGCGTTTGATCCCAGAAAGACCTTTTCATGAGCCTGTTGGATGTGAACAACCTCAAGGTCTCGTTCCGGCAGGACGGGCAGGTGTCGGCGGCGGTCAAAGGCGTGTCCTTCACCGTGGATCGGGGTGAGACGGTGGCGTTGGTGGGCGAATCCGGCTCGGGCAAATCCGTGACCGCGCTCAGCACCGTGTCGTTGTTGGGCGACAGTGCGATTGTCGAAGGGTCCGTTACTTATGACGGGCAAGAGTTGATCGGCGCATCCGACGACAAGTTGATGGATGTGCGCGGCAACGATATCAGCTTTATCTTTCAGGAGCCGATGACCTCTCTCAACCCGCTGCACACGATCCAGAAGCAGATGGCGGAATCGCTGGCGCTGCATCAGAATGTTTCCGGGGATGCCGCGCGGGATCGGATTATCGAGTTGCTCACCAAGGTCGGCATTCGTGATCCTCAGGATCGGCTGGACAGCTATCCGCATCAACTGTCAGGCGGGCAGCGACAGCGGGTGATGATCGCCATGGCGCTGGCCAACAAGCCCGACATCCTGATCGCGGATGAGCCCACGACCGCGCTGGACGTGACCATTCAGGCACAGATTCTGGAGCTGCTTGCCGAGCTGCAAAAATCCGCGAATATGGGGATGCTGTTCATCACCCATGACCTTGGAATTGTACGCCGGATAGCCGACCGGGTCTGCGTGATGAAAGACGGCGAGATTGTCGAAACCGGTGTCACCACCGACATTTTCGACAATCCTCAACACCCCTATACACAAAAGCTGCTGGCGGCAGAGCCTTCTGGACACCCCGATCCGGTGGCGACCGACGCCGAAGAGGTCGCCCGCACCGATCATCTGAAGGTCTGGTTCCCGATCCAGCGCGGGTTTCTGAAACGCACCGTCGGCCATGTGAAAGCGGTAAATGACGCGACGCTCAGCGTCCGTGCAGGAGAGACGCTGGGCATTGTCGGCGAAAGCGGCTCGGGCAAGACGACGCTTGCCTTGGCCATCATGCGGCTGATCGCGTCCGAGGGCGGGATCACCTTCCGCGATCAGGACGTGCGTCGTTGGTCCACGCGTGAGTTGCGGCGACTGCGCAAGGATATGCAGATCGTGTTTCAGGACCCGTTCGGCAGCCTCAGCCCGCGTATGACCTGCATGCAGATCATTGCCGAAGGGCTGGCGATCCATAAAATCGACCCCCACCGCGCCCCTCGTGAGCTTGTGGCCGAAGTCATGACCGAGGTGGGTCTGGACCCCGAGGCGATGGATCGCTATCCGCACGAGTTCTCAGGCGGGCAGCGCCAACGGATTGCAATCGCGCGCGCCATGGTTCTGCGCCCCAAACTGTTGGTGCTTGACGAGCCCACCAGTGCGCTGGACATGACGGTGCAGGTGCAGATCGTCGATCTGCTGCGCGATCTGCAGCGAAAATACGGGCTGGCCTATCTGTTCATCAGCCACGACCTCAAGGTTGTGCGCGCTATGTCCCACAACGTCATCGTCATGCGCAACGGCGACGTGATCGAAATGGGCAAAGCCGAAGACCTGTTCGAAAATGCCCAAACCGACTACACTCGCGAACTGATTGCAGCGGCGGGATAGGGCGGGTCTGACCCCGCCCTAAAAGGCATTAAAGGCCCAGATCTTTCGAAATCTTGTTGAATTTCGATTTGGCTGCGTCCCCGTTGACCTGTTTTTCCGGTTTGTGCCGGTACCACTCGGTCTTGTCGGGCATGTATCTTTCCCAAATCTGACCATCCGGCGCGGTCACGAATTCCCAGCATTCCTCGTAGGGGTCGGACTTGGTCTGTCCATTTTCGGACCAATACCATGTGGTCTCGTTACAAAGCCGCCCCCGCGTGGTGACAAACCACTTACCGATTCCGACCGCGTCACCCTTTTTGTTGATGCCCTTGTACTGCCCGCCCGGACCCCAATAGGCATGGCCACCACCGTTCCAGTTCGACGTCTTGCCATTATAGAGTTGGGCGATGACCTGCGGGTCGGTCTTCTTGGCCCCTTTGGGTTTGCCCTTGGCGGCGGCTTGGCCCGCCCCCGCAGCGATCAGGGCGCAAATTGCCAGCGCTCGAAACGCTGTGTTTGAAATTGTCATCATAAACTCTCCTACAAAAAATGGGCTGAAATAGCCCGAAACAACCTAGGCCCCTGAATGCCCGGGGCCCAGGATTACGGATCAGGTCAGTGCGAATGCGCCAGTTTTTCTTTGTTCTGGGCATTTGGCACAGGCCCGCGCAATTCTTCGTAATGATCAAAGCTCAGCTTGACCCAGCCGGTGCCGCGCGTGGCACTGGCCAGGGTCCGGTGTAACTCGTCTTCGGCGACAGCGGGCAGTTGGGCGTTGAAAATCTCCCATCCCGAAGCGTTGGGATTGCCTTCGAAACCCAGAACCTGCCCTTGCAGAGAGCTGATGGTTGGCACCAGATCACCCACGAAGTCCGAGGGCAAGTGGATCTCGGCAGTCAGAATCGGCTGCAGGACAACGGGTTTCGCCTGCGGCAATGCCTCGCGCACCGCGTTCTTGCCTGCGGTGCGGAACGCATAGTCCGAGCTGTCGACATTGTGGTGTTTGCCGTCGCTAAGCGTGACTTTGACATCGACCACGGGAAAGCCTTCGGGGCCTTGTTCCAACGCGTCCTTGGCACCGTGCTCGACAGACGGGATATAGTTGCGGGGCACCACGCCGCCCTTGACGATCTCTTCGAACTGAAAGCCCGACCCGCGTGGCATCGGAGCGATTGTGATCACCACATCCGCGAATTGTCCCGCACCGCCCGATTGCTTACGGTGCCTATGGCGGTGCTCGATCGGCGCGCGGATGGTTTCGCGATAGGCGGTTTCGACCGCGTCGGTTGCGATCTCGATCCCGAAATCCTCGGCCAGTTTGGCGGCGACCCGGCGCATATGCTGCGGCCCTTGCGAGCCCAGCACCGCGTGACCGCTGAGCTCATCCTGTTGCAGATGCAGGCCCGGGTCGATCTCGACCAGACGGGTCAGCGCGTTTGACAGACGCACGTCATCGCGTTCATGCGCCGGCATCACCACCTGCCGGTGCGCTGCCGGGTGTGATGAGGCCCATTCCGGCAGCGGCGTCGCCGTGCTGCTGTCATAGAGATTGCCGGGATTGAGGTGGTCGGATTTCACCGCCAGCCCAATCTGCCCGGCCTCCAGCGCGCCAATCTGCGTCTTGGCGTCCAGCGTGGTCAGATTGCCGACCGTCTCGCCGCCCAGATCAGCGTGGGCTTTGACGCCCTCGCCCAGACCGCGCAGGACGGTGATCTTGCCGATATGTTTCTTCACATCCGCGAAACCGGCAATGGCACGCGCGTTTTCGGCGGCCTCGTCACGCCCTGCGGCGATGTCGAACTCGGGCGCTTCGTGGCGCAGGGCTTTCATCAGCCGGGTCAGGCCGTTGCCATGGCTGGCGGCCCCAAGACAGGCCGGAATCAGCTGGTGGTTCTGCAGGACTTGCGCCGCCAGATCATAGACCTCGGCGCTGGGGGGCTGCTTGTCTTCGATCAACTGCTCCAGCAGGTGATCGTCGAAATCCGACAGGGTCTCCAGCAACTCGGTGCGTGCTTCTTGTTCGCGATCTTCGACCGACTGCGGCAGTTCGATCAGGGCCGAGGGCTGCCCTTCCTGATACTTCCACGCCCGTTCCGAGATCAGATCGACCGCGCCGATGATCGTGTCGCCTTCGCGGATGGGAACCTGCCGCAGCGCGATGTGATGGGTGCAGTAGGTTTGCAGCGCCGAGATGATGTCACGGATACGCCCGTTGGGATTGTCCATGCGGTTGATGAACAGGAAACAGGGGATGCCAGCCTCTTCCACCAGCCGCAGATAGGGCGCACACAGAACGGCGGCATCCGGGTCCGGCGGTACAACCACCACAGCCGCGTCAGATATGGCCATGGCGGGGCCGACATAGGCCAGATTGTCGCCGCCCCCGTCCACATCAATGGCGCACCACGGTTCGTCCAAATAAGAAAAACCGTGCAAATGCACGGTTCCGGACACATCAAATGTTGTCGGCCGGGCGTCGAGGCGGCTGATGGCCTCGACCAGGGTTGTTTTGCCCGATTGGCTGGGGCCGAGGACGGTGAAAACGCGCATGGGTGCTGTCCCTCTTTCAGTTGCAATTTGGCTGCACGAAAGGGGTTGTCGAACGCGGATGCGTCGGCACGGTCTGTCTGGTACTCGGCCTGCCTCGGGCGGCGGAGAGATGCGGCTCTCCACCGCTCAAGTGTGGAGAATATCAGAGGCGGGCGTCAAGCCCCTCATGCAGGTTTGAGGTGAACCGGTCGAGTGGCCGACCGGTTCAAATAGGTCATATTGCCGAGCTGTGCCCCGCCTTGCTTAGGTCATAGGTGTCAAAGCTGCGGGCGATCATACGGGTCAGTGCGCGGGCTTCGGGCGGGATGAACAGGCCCTTGTCGGTGATGTTCAGCAGGTTCTCGAACGCTGCATTGGCCGAAAGATACATCTGCTGCAACTCGCTGGCCGAGATGTCGTGGTCTCTCAGAATCTCGGCGGTGTCGATCTGGAAATCGCACATCAGGGCCTCGATCAGGCGTGAACGCAGAATGTCCTGCCCTTTGAACAGATGTCCGCGTGCCGTCGAGAACTGACCATCGCGAATGGATTTGGTATACGCGGACGTAGCTGACGCGTTCTGCGCATAGCCCTGTGGAAACCGAGAGATCGAGCTTGCGCCCAGACCGACCAGAACGTCTGCCTGATCGTCGGTATAGCCCTGAAAATTCCGCTTGAGCTGTCCCGCCTGCAGCGCCCGTGTCAGGCCGTCTTCCTGCGTGGCGAAGTGGTCAATGCCAATTTCTGCGTATTTGTCCCACAGGAACAGGCGTCGCGCCGTTTCGAACAGCTCCAACCGTTGTTCCGGCGTTGGAAGGGCGTCTGACGGGATCATCTGCTGCCGCTTTGCCATCCATGGCACATGTGCATAGCCGTACAGTGCCACGCGATCCGGTGTCAGCGACAACAACTTTTGCACACTTTCCGTCATGCGCGCCTTGGTCTGATGTGGCAGACCGTAAAGGATGTCGGCATTCAGGCTGGTGATGCCGCGGGCGCGGATCATGTCCACGGCCTTGCGAGTGACGTCATATCCCTGAATGCGGCCGATGACTTTCTGGATTTCATCATCGAAATCCTGAACTCCGATCGAAGCGCGGTTCATTCCGGCTTCTGCAAGCGCATCAAGACGGGCCTCATCGATCTCATTCGGATCAATTTCGACCGAGAACTCGGCGTCCGGGCCCAGCGGCACCACGTCGAGGATGCGCGCGGCCAAATCGCGCATCAGGTCGGGATTCAGCAGCGTTGGCGTGCCGCCGCCCCAATGCAGACGCGACAGTGTCACGCCTTCGGGCAGGCGCGCCGCCAGCAGGTCCAGCTCGGCCTTGAGCACATCCACATAGGCAACCACCGGATTGTCGGTCTGCGTGCCCTGTGTGCGGCAGGCGCAGAACCAGCACAGCCTGCGGCAGAAAGGAACGTGGACATAAAGCGAAATGGAGCTTCCGGGAGTGATTCCGGATATCCAGTTTCCAAACAGGTCGGGGCCCACATCGTTGCTGAAATGGGGGGCGGTTGGATAGCTTGTATAACGCGGAACCTTCGCGTCAAAAAGTCCAAGCCGCGCCAATTGTGGTTTGATTGTCATAGCGCTACGGCTATAACAGGGAATGGGTCTGTTCTTTGACCGAGATCAAGTGGACGCGCGAATGAACTTGAAAGCTTTACTGGAGCATGGCAACTGCGGCGACTGTCCGATCAGACATCGGGCAGTATGTGCGCATTGCGATGCTGACGAGCTGGAAGAGCTTGAAGGCATTAAATATTATCGCAGCTTCGAAGCTGGTCAGACTGTCATCTGGTCTGGTGATCCGATGAATTTTGTCGGCTCTGTCGTGTCCGGAATCGCCTCGTTGACGCAAACGATGGAAGATGGCCGCACGCAGATGGTAGGGCTGTTGCTGCCCAGCGATTTTGTGGGCCGTCCGGGGCGCGATTCTGCGCCTTATGACGTGATCGCGACCACCGATCTGGTCATGTGCTGTTTCCGCAAGAAGCCGTTCGAAGAGCTGATGATGAGTACGCCGCATATCGCGCAGCGCCTGCTTGAAATGACGCTGGATGAACTGGATGCGGCGCGTGAATGGATGCTGGTTCTGGGTCGCAAAACTGCCCGTGAGAAAATCGCCAGCCTGCTGTCGATCATCGCGCGTCGTGATGCGTCCATCGCCAAGTCCGGCATGTCCGGCCCCATTGTGTTTGACCTGCCTCTGACCCGCGAGGCGATGGCCGATTACCTGGGTCTGACGCTTGAAACAGTCAGCCGCCAGATTTCAGCTTTGAAAAAAGATCAGGTCATTGCTCTGGAAGGCAAGCGCCACGTCACAATCCCGGATATGGGGCGCCTGATGGAAGAGGCCGGTGACGACACAGACGGTGGATTTCTGGTCTGAGACCTGATCTGATCCGCGCAAGCCCAATGTGATCAGGAGTGTAGCATGGTATTCAGCAGCGTTTTGGCGATGCTTTTCATCGGCGCGATTGCCGGATGGCTGTCCGGGCGCATCATGGAAGGGCGCGGCTTCGGTCTGATCGGCAACATCATCGTCGGTGTTGTCGGCGCATTTCTGGCCGGTACAATCTTTCCCGCCTTGGGCTTTTCCGTCGGAGGTGGCTTCTTTTCTTCAGTCCTTTTCGCCACGATCGGTGCGGTGATCCTGTTGTTTGTGATCGGCTTGGTGCGCAGGGGTTAAACGAACCCAGCCGCCCTGACGACAGGGCAGCTGCTTCACTTTCATGCCCGCCGTTTAATGAGCCAGAAAGACGGGCACGGCGGATTGTTCCAGCATGTTGCGTGTCGCACCGCCCAGAATGGCCTCGCGGAAGCGCGAATGCCCATACGCCCCCATGACGATCATATCCGCCTCGGTATCCGCGGCGTGACGGTTGAGGATGTCCGATACACGGGTCATCGTCTTGCTAAGCACGTCAATCTCGCATTTGACGCCATGGCGCGCCAGCATTTGCGACAACATCCCACCCGGGTCCGAGCGATCCGGGCCATGCCGGGGCGGATCGATGACGACGATCCGCGCCAGATCGGCCTGTTTCAGGAAGGGCAGGGCGCAACGGATGGCACGCATGGCCTCGATGCTTTCGTTCCAGCCGATGATGACAGTACTGGGGCGCGAGATAGGGCGGGCGTCATCGGGAACCAGAAGAACCGGCGCGTGGCCCTCGAACATCGCAGCCTCGACAATCGGCTCAGCTTCGGCTTCACGATCCTTGCCATAGGGCAGGGGCAGCACTACCAGATCCGAGAATCGCGCCCGCCGGGCGACGTGGCGGCTGAGGTCAGCGATTTGCGCCACACCATTCTCGGCCGACCAGCGTATGTCCGATTTGCCCAGATAATCTTTTGCAAAAGCCAGCACCTCTTCGGCTTCGGCATTCGCCCGGCTCAGCGTTTCCTGCAGGATCAGTGCGTTGGCTCCGGCGTAATAATACCCGGTCTGGCTGCGATCAACGCCCAGGCACAAGGCCTCGGCATGGGCATCCTGCGCGTTGGCAAGCGTTACAAGCTGAGCAAGGGCCGCCTTGGACAGCTCGGTTTCGGTCATGACCGTGAGAAGAGATTTATACGCCATGTCGCCCTCATTCCATTGCACGCCGCTGCGTGATCCGCGCGCGTGTTCACCTAAGATACCTGTCACAGAAAACAGCGCCTTGTCTTGACACAGATCAAAGCAGCAAACCCGCCGTTTCTGCATTACAGCATTCAGTCAAAAGGGCTCTGCGCGACCGAAGAATCACGCGGGGCATGGCAAAGGGACGCAATATGTCAAATTACATCAAGCTGATCGTGCTTGGTCTGATCGCGATTTTTGCAGCGATCGGAACCAATTATGCACGCGATTTGGCGTATCAGGTGCATGCAATTCTGGTGATGTTGATCGCTATCGGATTGTTCATCTGGACGCTGAGAAACACAGATGAGCCAGATATTCTTGTAGATCGTTCAGGCGAGTACATGGATGGCGTGATCCGTTACGGGGTGATCGCAACCGCCTTTTGGGGCGTCGTCGGGTTCCTGGCAGGGACCTTCATTGCGTTCCAATTGGCCTTTCCGGTGCTGAACTTCGAATGGGCACAGGGCTATCTGAACTTTGGCCGTTTGCGCCCGCTGCACACCTCGGCGGTGATTTTTGCCTTTGGGGGCAACGCGCTGCTGGCCACCTCGTTCTATGTGGTTCAGCGCACCAGCGCCGCGCGCCTATGGGGCGGCAACCTCGCGTGGTTCGTGTTCTGGGGCTATCAGCTGTTCATCGTTCTGGCCGCGACCGGCTATGTTCTGGGCGGCACACAGTCCAAGGAATACGCGGAACCTGAATGGTACGTTGACCTGTGGCTGACCATTGTCTGGGTCGCGTATCTGGCCGTGTTCCTGGGCACCGTGGTCAAACGGAAAGAGCCCCACATCTACGTGGCAAACTGGTTCTATCTGGCGTTTATCGTCACCGTTGCGATGCTGCATGTTGTCAACAACCTGACCATCCCGGTCAGCATCTGGGGGTCGAAATCGGTTATCGTCTGGTCGGGCGTTCAAGACGCCATGATCCAGTGGTGGTACGGCCACAACGCTGTGGGCTTCTTCCTGACCGCCGGTTTCCTTGGCATGATGTACTACTTCATCCCGAAACAGGCCGAGCGTCCGGTCTTCAGTTACAAGCTGTCGATCATCCACTTCTGGGCGCTGATCTTCCTCTATATCTGGGCCGGTCCGCACCACCTGCACTATACCGCGCTGCCAGACTGGGCCTCGACGCTGGGCATGGTGTTCTCGGTCGTGCTGTGGATGCCTTCGTGGGGTGGTATGATCAACGGTCTGATGACCCTGTCGGGCGCATGGGACAAGCTGCGCACCGACCCGGTGATCCGGATGATGGTGATCTCGGTCGGCTTTTACGGCATGTCCACCTTTGAAGGCCCGATGATGTCGATCCGCGCCGTGAACTCGCTCAGCCACTATACCGACTGGACCATCGGCCACGTTCACTCGGGCGCTCTGGGCTGGAACGGTATGATCACCTTTGGTGCGCTGTATTTCCTGGTGCCTGTGCTGTGGAAGCGCGAGCGTCTGTACTCGCTTCAACTGGTCAGCTGGCACTTCTGGCTCGCGACCATTGGCATCGTGCTTTACGCCGCGTCGATGTGGGTGACCGGTATCATGGAAGGCCTGATGTGGCGCGAAGTGGATGCCAACGGCTTCCTGGTGAACTCGTTCGCCGACACTGTGGCGGCCAAATTCCCGATGTATGTGGTGCGTGCTCTGGGTGGCGTGATGTTCGTCGCTGGCTCGGTCATCATGTGCTACAACCTGTGGATGACTGTGCGGAAAGCGCCGGCCAAAGAGGCCAGCCTGACCGTCGCGGTCCCGGCTGAATAAGGAGGGCCGGAGCAATGGCAATTCTCGACAAACATAAAATCCTCGAGACCAACGCGACCCTCCTGCTGGTATTCAGCTTTTTGGTCGTAACCATCGGTGGCATCGTTCAGATCACCCCGCTGTTCTATCTTGAGAACACCATCGAAAAGGTGGAGGGCATGCGCCCCTACACCCCCTTGGAGATGGCAGGCCGTGAGATTTATCTGCGCGAAGGATGCTATGTCTGCCACAGCCAGATGATCCGCCCGATGCGGGATGAGGTCGAACGCTATGGCCACTACTCGCTGGCGGCTGAATCGATGTATGACCACCCGTTCCAGTGGGGGTCCAAGCGGACCGGGCCTGATCTGGCCCGCGTCGGTGGCCGCTATTCGGATGACTGGCATGTGCGCCACCTGCGCGATGCGCAGTCGGTGGTACCGGAATCGGTGATGCCAAAATACGGCTTTCTCGAAAACCGTAAGATGAGCGGCAAATATATCGGTGACATCATGAAGGCCAATGCGGTTGTGGGTACGCCCTATACCGAGGAAATGCTGGCCAATGCCGAGGCCGACTTCCGCGCGCAGGCCGACCCGGACAGCGATTTTGACGGGCTGCTGGAACGCTATGGCGACAAGGTCAACGTACGCAACTTCGACGGTCAGTCCGACCTGACCGAAGCGGACGCGCTGATCGCTTATCTGCAGATGCTGGGCACGCTGGTCGACTTCTCGACCTTCACCCCGGACGCAAGCCGCTGAGGGAGGGTGAGATGGAACTATACACACTTCTTCGACAGTTCGCGGACAGTTGGATGCTGCTGCTACTCTTTACCTTCTTCATCGGCATCGTGATCTGGGTTTTCCGCCCCGGTGCCAGCAAGGAATACAAAGACACCGCCAACATCCCCTTCCGGCATCAAGATAAACCCGCCGAATCCAAGGAGGCGCGGCCATGAGCAAGACACCCGAAAAACTGCCGGGCGATCCCAAGACAACCGGCCACAGCTGGGACGGTCTGGAAGAGTTCGACAACCCGATGCCGCGCTGGTGGCTGTGGACCTTCTACGCCACGATCTTCTGGGGCGTGATCTACACCATCATGTATCCCGCATGGCCGTTGGTTCAGTCCGCGACCGCAGGTGTGACCGGCTGGTCTTCGCGTGCCGAAGTGCAGCAGGATCTGGTGGCATTTCAGGAAACCAATGCGCCCCTGAACGCCAAGCTGGTGGAAACGCCGCTGGAAGAGGTCGCAGCCGATGCCGAGTTGCAGCAATACGCCGTCAACGCAGGCAGCGCGGTGTTCCGCACCTGGTGCGCACAATGCCACGGTTCGGGTGCGCAGGGGGCTCCGGGTTTCCCGAACCTGCTGGACGACGCTTGGTTGTGGGGCGGTTCGCTTGAGGATATCGAGTATTCGGTCGCCTATGGCATCCGCAACGAGGACAGCGACGATGCGCGTTATTCCGAGATGCCGGCCTTTGGCGAAATCCTCGAACATGACGAAATCACGCAAGTCGTCCAGTATGTCATGTCCCTGACCAACGCACAGACCGATGATGCGGTGGCCGAAGCTGGCAAAGTTGTTTTCGAAGACAACTGCGCGGCCTGCCATGGCGAGGACGGAACGGGCGACGTGTTTCAGGGTGCGCCGAACCTGACCGACGCGATCTGGCTCTATGGTGGCAGCGAAGAGGCTCTGACCGAGACGGTCACCAACAGCCGCTTCGGCGTCATGCCCGCATGGGAAAATCGTCTGACCGAGGCGCAAATTCGCGCCGTGACCGCTTATGTCCACCAGTTGGGTGGCGGTCAGTAAGGTCTGAAAAGAACACCTCCGGGCGGTCAACCGCCCGAAGGCTGAGGCACCGGCTGTTCCATCTGTTCGCGCGTTTCCAGAACGGCCGGTGCCGAATTTACCAAAAGATTTGTAAGGATGTGCCGCGGTCCAGAACCCGCGCATCGTCCACGTTCAAAGATTGTCCAGATCACCGGCGCGCGGATGTTCCTTCCACCAATGGCCCTCGGGCAACCAGCGTCTTTTGCGGCTGTCTGGTTTCTGGATGTCGCGAATATGCGGCGTATCAATCCGTGTGGCGGTCATGAAAGATCGGGCAAAAACGGTCAGCATGGTGTGCCTCCTGTATGATGGTGTTTCTGCCTAGAGGATTGACGTTCGGGCCGCGAAATGCGACTCAATAACTATTCCTTTGTGTAAGCGTGAATTACATATGGACTGGATTAACCTGCCACCTCTGACTGCGCTGCGCGCTTTTTCCGCCTTTGCCGAAAAGCGCAATGTGGTCGAGGCCGGTGCGGCGCTGAATGTCAGCCACGCTGCCATCAGTCAGCAGCTGCGCGCATTGGAAAAGCACCTTGGTGTCGCGCTGCTGGATCGTTCGGGGAAGGCGTTGACCCTGACCACCGACGGAGAGCATCTGGCCCGCGCCCTGCATCTGGGTTTTGGTGCGATTGAATCTGCGGTTCGCGATATCTCTCGATCCGGGGTCGAACGACCCGTACATGTTTCTCTGACGCCGTCTTTTGCCGCGTCCTGGCTAATGCCACGTTTGCCGATGTTTCGTGCTGCGCACCCGGAAATTGATCTGGTTCTGGATCCGTCACCCGAGGTGGTAGATTTGCGACCGGGCGGCGTGGATGTCGCAATCCGATATGGTGCAGGCCGGTGGACGGGTGTCGATGTCGATATGTTGCTGCAAACGCCAATGGTGATCGTCGCTGCGCCGCAGCTGCTGGGGGGCAAGACGGATTGGACTCCGACCGAACTGGCGCAATTGCCGTGGCTGGAAGAGATCGGAACAACCGAGGCAACCACTTGGCTGGCGCAGCATGATGCAGGTCCCGCGCGAGGGGCCGGGCGTACGGAATTGCCGGGCAATCTGGTGCTGGATGGATTGCGGGCAGGGCAAGGTGTCACGGTTACCGTGCGACATTTCGTCGAGCCTGATATCAAGGCGGGCCGGATCATCGAGCTGTATGCCGAGCCGGACACGCGCGGATACCACATTGTTACCGCAAAAACGCCCCTCAGACCCTCGGTTCGGGCATTTGTAGGTTGGTTGAAAAGGCTGGCACGCGCAGGTTGAGAAAAGATGTCTGTACGATGCGCGTTTTGACCCATGTCAAAGTCTCTGGGCTTGTGATCTGGAACAACACACACTCAGAAAAGCCAGATCTGGAGCCAGCCCGTGAGCGATTCCGACCCCGCCCCCAGTTTATACGCAGCAAGGGAACCGATTTTTCCCAGACGTGTGTCCGGTCCGTTCAGAAATCTGAAGTGGATCATCATGGCGGTGACGCTGGGCATCTACTACGTCACGCCCTGGATCAGATGGGATCGCGGTCCCAGCCTGCCTGATCAAGCGGTTCTGCTGGATCTGGCAAACCGGCGCTTTTACTTCTTCTGGATCGAAATCTGGCCGCATGAGTTCTATTTTGTTGCCGGCCTGTTGATCATGGCCGGGTTGGGCCTGTTCCTGTTTACCTCGGCGCTTGGACGTGTCTGGTGCGGCTATGCCTGTCCGCAAACGGTCTGGACCGACCTGTATATTCTGGTCGAACGCTGGATCGAGGGCGACCGCAACGCACGCCTGCGTCTGCATCGGCAGCAGAAGCTGGATTTCCGCAAAGCCCGGCTGCGGATAACGAAATGGGTGGTCTGGTTTCTGATCGGTCTGGCGACCGGCGGTGCCTGGGTGTTTTATTTCGCTGACGCGCCGACGCTGTTGCGCGAACTGGTGACCGGCAATGCACATCCGGTTGCCTATACGACCATGTTGATCCTGACCGGCACCACCTTCCTGTTCGGCGGCTTTGCCCGCGAACAGATCTGTATCTATGCCTGCCCCTGGCCGCGCATCCAGGCCGCGATGATGGACGAGGACACTCTGGTCGTCGGCTACCGTGAATGGCGCGGCGAGCCGCGTGGCAAGGGCAAACGGACGGCAGACAGTGATCTGGGCGATTGTATCGACTGCATGGCCTGCGTGAACGTTTGCCCCGTGGGCATCGACATCCGGGACGGCCAGCAACTGGAATGCATCACATGCGCGCTTTGTATCGACGCCTGTGACGATATGATGGCCAAGATCGGTAAGCCTCGCGGACTGATTGACTACATGGCGCTGAGTGATGAAACCCGCGAACGCGAAGGACATCCGCCCAAGAATGTCTGGAAACACATCCTGCGGCCGCGCACCATCATGTATACCGCGCTGTGGTCGCTGGTCGGGTTTGCCTTGCTGTTCGCGCTGTTCATACGCTCGGATATCGATCTGACCGTTGCGCCGGTGCGCAACCCGACATTCGTGACCCTGTCTGATGGAACGATCCGCAACACCTACGATGTACGCCTGCGCAACAAGCACGGCGAGGAGCGGCCCTTTAAACTGACACTGACCGGTGATCCCGCGTTGCAGATCGAAATTGAAGGGCTCGAAGGTGAGACTGTCAATGTGGCCGCAGATACGGCACAATTGACACGTGTCTATATCACTGCAGAGGGTGATACCGGCCCTGCTGGCGCGGACGTCACACCCCTGCGCATCTGGGTCGAAGACCTGAACAATGGCGAGCGAGCCTACAAGGACACCACGTTTAACGGACGGGGGAACTGACCATGGCAGAACGTCAATTCACAGGCAAACATGCTCTGGCGGTCTTTGTCGCGGCCTTCGGTGTTATTATCGGCGTGAATCTGGTGCTGGCCTACAGCGCGGTGAAAACCTTCCCTGGGCTGGAGGTCAAAAACTCCTACGTGGCCAGTCAGGAGTTCAACGAGCGTTTGAAGGAACAACAGTCGCTGGGCTGGGATATCCGGGCAGAGCTTTCGGGCGGGTTGCTGATCCTGCACATCACCGATCAGACGGGATCGCCTGTGCAAGTGGCCGAACTGCAGGCTATTGTTGGCCGCGCGACCCATGTGAAAGACGATTTTTCCCCTGATTTTACCTTTGATGGTCTGGCCTATGCCGCACCTGCTGCGCTGGGCAAGGGCAACTGGAACATCCGGTTGCTGGCCAGGGACAGGGACGGCAGCGAGTTTGCCCAGCGTATCCCGCTTTATGTGAAGGGATAGGCAATGACCGCGCAGCTTTCATCCGGCACCGCGGCTTGTCCCGGTTGCATCGCAACCCCGGCGGAACCGGTGCGTCCGATCCCTCAGGATGTGCAGATCGCGCTGTCGCTGCCGGGCATTCACTGCTCGGCCTGTATCGCGACGGTCGAGCGAGAGCTGAATGCCTCACCGGGTGTCGAGGATGCGCGGGTCAACCTGACGCTCAAACGCGCCATGATCAAAGGAGCGCCAGATCTGCGGGCCGCCGATCTGATTCCGGTGCTGGAACGCGCGGGTTACGAGGCCCATGAACTGGACCCCGGCGCGCTGTCGGCAACGCAATCCGACAAGGCGGGCCGCGATCTGCTGATGAGGCTGGCGGTGGCCGGTTTTGCCTCGATGAATGTGATGCTGCTTTCGGTGTCGGTCTGGTCCGGCGCATCAGACGCAACGCGCGATATGTTCCACTGGATATCCGCCGCAATTGCACTTCCGGCGATCGCGTTTTCCGCGCAGCCCTTCTTTACCAACGCCTGGAGTGCGCTGCGCGTCCGTCGCCTGAACATGGATGTGCCGATTGTGCTGGCGATCCTGCTGGCGCTGATGACATCCTTGTGGGAAACCGCACTTAGCGGCGAACACGCCTATTTTGACGCTGCTCTGACCCTGACCTTCTTCCTGTTGGCCGGGCGCTATCTGGACTATCGCACCCGCGCAGCGGCCCGTTCTGCAGCCGAGGAGTTAACCGCCCTGGAAGTGCCGCGCGCCATTCGGATCATGGATGGTTTCGAGGAAGAGGTTGCTGTTTCTTCCCTGAACGTGGGTGATCTGATCCTCGTACGCCCCGGCGGGCGCATGCCTGTGGACGGAGAGATTGTCTCGGGTCAATCGGAACTGGACCGGTCGCTGCTGACCGGTGAAACCCTGCCGGTGTTCGCCGAAACCGGGCAGGCCGTCAGCGCCGGAGAGGTCAACCTGACCGGTCCGCTGACCATCCGCGCGACGGCAGTGGGCGAGGACACCTCGCTGCACCGCATGGCCGATCTGGTGGCCATCGCGGAATCAGGCCGCTCGCGGTACACGTCGCTGGCGGACAAGGCGGCCAAGCTGTATGCGCCCGGCGTCCATATCCTGTCGGCCCTCAGTTTTCTGGGCTGGTACATCTATTCCGGCGATATCCGCACCGCTCTGAATATTGCCGCCGCAGTTTTGATCATCACCTGTCCCTGTGCCCTGGGTCTGGCCGTGCCTGCGGTGACCACGGCAGCCTCGGGGCGCTTGTTCCGCAAGGGGATGCTGATCAAACATTCCACGGCACTGGAACGTCTTGCCGAAGTTGATACCGTTGTCTTCGACAAGACCGGCACGCTGACTTCGGGCACGCCCGAACCGACCAATCTGGGCGATCATTCCCGTGCGGATCTTGAGGTGGCTTTGGCCTTGGCCGAATCTTCGTCTCACCCGCTGTCGATTGCACTTGCCAAAGCTGCGCGCGAGGCCGGGATCAAACCGGCGCGTCTGCAAGACATCACCGAGGTTCCCGGCTATGGAACGCAAGGGACATACCGAAACCAAACCGTCCGTCTGGGGCGCGCTGAGTGGACCGGTGCCGAACCCGGTGCGCAGACATCAGCCTGGCTGTCCATTGCAGGCCAGGCACCCCGCGCCTTCCTGTTCTCGGATACGTTGCGCGCAGGCGCGGCCGAGGCCGTTCAGGCCTTCCGCGACAGTGGAAAACAAGTCATCCTGATCTCAGGCGATACGCCGGGCGCGGTTGAGGCGCTGGCTAAAAAGCTGGGGATCGCAAACTGGATCGCCGAGGCCCTGCCGCAGGACAAGGCCAAACGCGTGCAGGCGCTCAGCGATCAGGGGCATCATGTTCTTATGGTTGGCGACGGGCTGAACGACACCGCTGCGCTGGCGGCGGCGCATGTGTCGATCTCTCCGGCCTCGGCGCTGGATGCGGCACGGGTGGCTTCCGATATTGTGTTGCTGGGCAGCGACCTGTCGCCCATCGCGGATGCCTGTGACACGGCGCGGAAGGCGACCAAACGGATTCGCGAGAATTTCCGCATCGCCACCGTGTACAACGTGATTGCCGTCCCGCTTGCGGTGGTCGGTCTGGCGACCCCTCTGATTGCGGCTTTGGCGATGTCGACCTCGTCGATCACCGTATCCCTGAATGCCCTGCGGCTGAGGTGACCTGATGGAAGTTCTGGCCTATCTCATACCGATTTCCCTGTTTTTGGGCGGGGTTGGCCTTGTGGCCTTTATCTACACGGTCCGGTCCAACCAGTATGACGACCCCGAGGGCGATGCCCGTCGCATCCTCAGCGACGAATGGGATGACAAACCCAAGTCCTGACAGCCCTTGAAATTGCCGCAATGCCCGGTTATGTCCGGCCCATCCGCTAGCAGAGAGAACACCGCCAAATGGCTACCATGAATCCGATCCAGTTCATTCAGCAGGTCCGCGCCGAAGTTGCAAAGGTCGTCTGGCCCACGCGCCGCGAAGTTCTGTTGACCACGGTCATGGTGTTCATCATGGCGGCGCTGACAGCCGTTTTCTTTGCGCTGGTCGATCTGGGCATTCGCGGTGGTCTGCAACTGATCCTGGGTGCGTTCAGCTAAGCCGGTTGGGGCAGGCCCTGACGGCACTGCCCTCTTGCACCTCAGGCGATGTGCTAGTAGGTGACGCGGGACTATTCGGAATGGGCGTGCGGCGATTCGGACCGCGCGCCGCTTTTTATTCCGGGTGACGTGACAGAATTTCAATGACGGGCGCAGTCGCGGCCCAAAGGCAAACAAGGACGACAGGTTCATGGCGAAACGGTGGTACTCGGTCAGCGTTCTTTCGAATTTCGAAAAGAAGATCGCAGAGCAGATCCGCACGTCGGTGGCAGAGCACGGCCTTGAAGACGATATCGACGAGGTTCTGGTGCCCACCGAAGAGGTGATCGAAGTGCGCCGGGGCAAGAAAGTCACCACCGAACGCCGTTTCATGCCCGGCTATGTGCTGGTGCATATGGAGATGTCGGATCAGGGCTATCACCTTGTGAACTCGATCAACCGGGTCACCGGTTTCCTTGGCCCGCAAGGCCGCCCGATGCCGATGCGCGATGCTGAGGTCAACCAGATCCTGAACCGTGTTCAGGAAGGCGAAGAAGCGCCCAAGCTGATGATCAGCTTCGAGGTCGGCGAAAAGGTCAAGGTCAACGACGGCCCGTTCGAGGATTTCGACGGCATGGTCGAAGGCGTGGACGACGAGAACCAGAAGCTGAAGGTCTCGGTGTCGATCTTTGGCCGCGAGACGCCGGTGGAGCTGGACTTTACGCAGGTTACCAAGCAGAGCTGAATAGCCTTATTCAAAGATGTACGAAGCCACGCAGCCCGGGTTGCGTGGCTTTTTCTGTTTAGCCTGCCGCGCCAAAGTGGGATTTGGCGCGGCAGTAGATTATCCAGAAACTTGACGAGCCCGAGAAAAAACTGCTGCATCGAAGATGAATTCGTCTCCGCCAATGTGGCAATGATCCAACGAAGATGTTCGAGGAGCGTAAAATGGCGCGGAAACTCCCACATGAAAGTGAAAAACACTTCCTTGTCTATGCGGGTACGGGTACGGACCTGATCTTCAATCACGGCATTGAGCTTCCGGGGTTTGCGTCTTTCCCATTGCTGGAGAAACCTGAAACGCGGGCCGTTTTGGCGCAGCAAATGCAGGAATTGGTTGAGTTGTCTGGGGATATGGGTGTGAGCTGCATACTCGACGCTCCTACCTGGATGGCAAATGCCGATCGGGCTGCGCCGTTGGGCTACGATGCAGAGAATCTCCGAAAAGTGAATAAAGACGCTGTTGCGTTGATGGACGAGGTACGCAATGCATCTGGTCGCGACGATGTCTTGGTTTCGGCTTGTATCGGTCCTAGATATGATCCCTATGCAGATATTCCTCCTATGCCAGTTGAGCAGGCACGCGAATACCATGGCGTGCAACTGTCGACCCTGAAAGAAACCAGTGTCGATCTGGTGACGGCTTATACGTTCAATCGCGTGAATGAGGCCGTTGGCTGTGTTCTGGCAGCGCAAGACTTCGATTTGCCAATCATCATGTCACTCGTTGTAGAAACTGACGGGTGTCTGGCTGACGGGACAAAGCTGACAGATGCCTTGAACCAAATCGAATTGGAAACAGACAGCGCAGCGCTCTTCTATATGGTGAATTGTGCGCACCCCGCGCACTTTGCGGACGCTCTGAAAAAACACCCAAGACTCAAAGGCGTAGTAGCCAACGCATCGCGCTGTTCGCATGCGGAACTGGATGAAGCTAAGGAATTGGACGAGGGTGATCCTGTTCAACTGGGTCAGGAGATTGCGCATGTTGTGCGGGACAATCCCTCTATTCGGGTGTTTGGCGGTTGTTGCGGAACGGACATGCGACACCTAAGGCAAATGGCGCTCAAAGTGGCCGATCTATGAACTGCGGGCTGTCGTCTGGTTCCTCCTACAATAGTGATGCCAGGGATCGATGCGGTCTTTTCCGATTGCAGCCCCAGCCACTTGCCAACCCCCTCATTCCCCTATAAACGCCGCCTCTATCGTCTTCGGGCGAGATTCTCTCGTGGGAGGTTGCAGGGATCGCGATCCCGGATCAGACCACGCAACATAAACCGGGTGGGACGCGTCCTGCCTACGTTGAAAGGAAAACCAAATGGCCAAGAAGCTTGCTGGTACGATGAAACTGCAGGTTCCTGCAGGTCAGGCGAACCCCTCGCCGCCAGTTGGCCCCGCACTGGGTCAGCGCGGCATCAACATCATGGAATTCTGCAAGGCGTTCAACGCCAAGACCGCAGACATGGAGCAAGGTGCCCCTTGCCCGACCGTGATCACCTATTATCAGGACAAGTCCTTCACCATGGACATCAAGACGCCGCCCGCGTCTTATTACCTGAAAAAAGCCGCTGGTCTGAAGCCGGTTGGCAAGCGCAACCGCCCCCGTGGCGCGGAAAACCCCGGTCGTGAGACCGTGGCCACCGTGACCACTAAGCAGGTTCGCGAAATCGCCGAAGCCAAAATGAAAGATCTGAACGCCAACGACGTCGAAGGCGCAATGCAGATCATCCTGGGCTCGGCCCGCTCTATGGGCATCGAGGTGAAGTAAGATGGCAAAACTCGGTAAACGTACCCGCGCTGCGCGCGAAGCTGTCGCCGGCAAGGAAAACCTGTCGGTGGACGAAGCAGTTGCCCTGGTCAAAGCCAACGCAACCTCGAAATTCGACGAGACCATCGAAATCGCGATGAACCTGGGTGTTGACACCCGTCACGCGGACCAGATGGTGCGCGGCGTTGTCGGCCTGCCCAACGGCACCGGCAAAGCGATGCGCGTCGCTGTTTTTGCGCGCGGCCCCAAGGCAGACGAAGCGAAAGAAGCTGGCGCGGATATCGTTGGCGCAGAAGACCTGATGGAAACCATTCAGGGCGGCACCATCGAATTCGATCGCTGCATTGCCACCCCGGACATGATGCCCATCGTCGGTCGTCTTGGTAAAGTTCTTGGTCCCCGTAACCTGATGCCCAACCCCAAGGTTGGCACCGTGACCATGGACGTGAAAGCGGCCGTGGAAGCAGCCAAGGGCGGTGAAGTTCAGTTCAAGGCGGAAAAAGGTGGCGTCGTGCACGCAGGCGTTGGCAAAGCGTCGTTTGACGAAGCCAAGCTGGCCGAAAACGTCCGCGCCTTTGTCTCGGCCGTTGCCAAGGCCAAGCCGTCTGGCGCCAAAGGCACCTACATGAAGAAAATCGCGCTAAGCTCGACCATGGGCCCCGGTGTGACTCTGGACGTCGCTGAAGCCTCGGGCGAATAAATCGACACCAGATGAATGAAAGAAGGCGGGATACACATCCCGCCTTTTTTATTCGTGGTCGAGAATGACGGTTTTTAACTGCGAAAAATACGCCTGACCTGCCAGAGTTCCGTTTGAAGGTTGGGTAAAGTCAACGACGTCTTGCCAATGTTCGCAGCCCAATTCGCGACCAGCGAGACACGCGAACATTTCCTTCCGTCCAGGGTCGTACCAGAAGATGCGACCGCTGAGTATATTGCCGAAAATGACCGGTTCGGATTCTTCAATCAATTGCTGCAGATCGGGACGGGTGGCATTTGTGGCCAGCTCAAGAATGATGTTCCGCGTGTCTTTGCTTGAGACGATCTTTTCAACGGATTGTTTGGAACCACTTGGATGAACGGCAATGAACGGGAGCCAATTCAGCAGAATCTCATTCTCCAATTGAGGGAGATTTGCAGTCTCGCGGGATTCATCTGACGTGAAAACGACAACTGTGTTTTCCAGAATACCACGCTGCTCAAGCGCCTCCATTAGTTCGCCGACGGCCTGATCGGCATATTTCAACGAGCGTAATCTGGCGGAAGGTACGTCCGGCAGAAAATCGTCCGGAACATTGTAAGGCGCATGTGTCCCAGTGGTCAGAGCAGCGATAAACCAAGGTTCGTCGGTACTCAGATTGTCGATATAATCGACAACGTTTCGAAACAGGGATCGATCGTCTATCCCCCATCCATTTCGGAGCACACCCGGACCTGCGGCCCAATCCGCATCACCGCGCAGGACTTCGAACCCAAGATCTTTGAGGTGCTGATCTTTCGACATGAATGCAAGGTTTGCACTTTGCAGAAAGGCTGTATGAAAGCCTGCATTCGCCAACACCGCTGGAAGAGAGACTTCCGCAATTTCAGAGTCTGCGGTCAAGTCATTCCACTTGCGCTCGCTGGAAACAAAGCTGGGCAGATCGCCGGTGAGTGTTGTGTACAAGCCATTTGACGTGATCAGTTGCGGCCCGATAAATCGGTCCAGGCGGATGTTATCTGTCGCCAGCCGGTTCAGGACGTCCATGTCAGCCATGGTCAGGCTGAAGTTCGACAAGCCTTCCAAATAAATGACGAGCACGTTCAATTGATCCGGACCCAACTCAATCACTGCCTCGCGTTGAAAGACCGAAGGCTCGAAATTTCGGTCAGAAGCCTCAAGCTTTGCATGACCGAGGGTCGGGAGCAGGGGGTGCGACTGAATCCAGCGAAGCTCATTTATTCGAAAGTTGTTCGGAATAAATACCAGAGCCGCGCAGCATAAAACGCCCCCAGCAGCAGCGCATGACTTGGACAACAGGGGCAGTCGCGCAGTTGCCAAAAGCGCGATCGCAATAAGCGAGAATATGACCCAGTTTTCTACGACGCTTGGGGTGAAATGCGCGTTTACAAACGTTGGGTCCGTAGCAAATCCCAAAAGGTCCAGATCTATGGCGGTTAGGTTGGTGTGGATGTGCTCAATATTTGAAGAATAAAAAAGGGCAAGAACCAGGATTGCGACAATCAAAAGCGCGACCGGAAGAAATGCAAATATCAGTGCGAACGTACCGCTGAACAATATGTCATTGGCTATTCCCAGCCAAAGCGAATGCGCCTTTTCCTCAAAGAATGCCGCAACGGGATCGAACCCGTCGTATGGATTGTATGTCCAGACATAGGATCGATCTATGAATTTTGTCAGGCCATAATAACGATGAAGCAGCGTGACGACCAAGATGCTTGCAAATATCGACCCGAAGCGCACTGCGCGTTCGCTTAGTATGGACGTTTCCTTCATATCTGCTGCTGCCCGTATCTTTTACTACTCTAGCTCACAACGGGGTTTCGATTTCAAGTGCCCGGCATGCCTGGCGGGTTCACGTGGCCGATAGGAAGGTCGATACGGCACGAGAACCAGCCGACAGGCGCATTGATCCATATCTTAAATGCCGAAAATGGCAGTTTCTGGGCGGTGGCCAGACTGTTCTCGGGACTCTGAAAACTCACCGCTTAAATGAAATGACAGAGCAATTTACCCCTTGGAAACCACAGCCATCTGCCCTAAGTAGACCTGCGGAACAAAGCGTGCGATTCGTCGTGCGCTTTATTTCGTTTCGTCCAAGACGGTGGGTGGTGCCATATGGCCCCTTAATTCCCTGCCTGAGACGGGTAAGACCAAAGAATTCTGAGGGTCACGATCCTCGGGCGCATTTTGGCCAATCCCGTAACAACGGACCTGAACGCCGGGGTTAACCCCTCGGCAAATATGAGCCGGGGTGAGATTTCGCCCCTAACTTGGAGAGAACTGTGGATAGAGCCCAGAAAGAGAAAGTGGTCGAGGAACTCGGCCAAATCTTCGAAAGCTCTGGCGTCGTAGTGGTTGCTCACTACGCCGGTCTGACAGTTGCCGAGATGCAGGACCTTCGCGCACGTGCTCGTGACGCGGGTGGTGCCGTGCGTGTTGCCAAGAACAGGCTCGCCAAAATCGCCCTTGAGGGTAAGCCGTGTGAAAGCATGGCCGACCTGCTGACAGGGATGACCGTTCTGACCTATTCCGAGGACCCCGTGGCAGCAGCCAAGGTGGCCGAGGACTTCGCCAAGGAGAACAAAAAGTTCGAAATCCTTGGCGGTGCAATGGGCGAGAACGCTCTGGACCGCAAAGGCGTCGAAACAGTTTCGAAAATGCCGTCTCGCGAGGAGCTTATTGCTTCGATCGTGGGCTGCATTGGCGCACCTGCTTCGAACATCGCCGGCGCGATTGGCGCACCTGCAAGCAATATCGCAAGCATCCTTTCCACCATCGAAGAGAAGGCGGAAGCTGCGTAAGCGGTTGGCACTGAATGATCTGCGTAGGGAATTGCCCCTGACGTTGGAACACACACTGTAAACGGAAAGAGCTGATAAAATGGCTGATCTGAAAGCACTCGCAGAAAGCATCGTGGGTCTGACCCTGCTGGAAGCACAAGAACTGAAAACCATCCTCAAAGACGAATACGGCATCGAGCCCGCAGCTGGCGGCGCCGTAATGGTTGCAGCCGGTGGCGACGCCGGTGGCGCAGCTGAGGAAGAAAAAACCGAATTCGACGTCGTTCTGAAGAACGCCGGCGCTTCGAAAATCAACGTGATCAAAGAAGTTCGCGGCATCACCGGTCTGGGCCTGAAAGAAGCCAAAGAACTGGTCGAAGCTGGCGGCAAGATCAAAGAAGGCGTGTCGAAAGACGAAGCCGAAGAAGTCAAAGGCAAGCTGGAAGCAGCTGGCGCCGAAGTCGAGCTGGCCTAAGCCAACCGACAGGTGCATCGCTGATGTGCCGGAAAATTTGGCTGGGTCCGGAGAAATCCGGGTCCAGCCGAACCTGTCTTAGAAAGGGCCTCATTTTCAGGGGCGTTTTCTAAGACACGGTTTTCGGATCGGGAGGCCGCCTTCGGGACGGTGGCCACGAATTGATCCGGACGTGTTGTCTCGATTGTGCAAGATGCCGGGGCCCGACGGTGTCTTTGCCCGCTGAGAACATCGAAAGGTGACATCTGACATGGCTCAAACGTTCCTTGGCCAGAAACGTCTTCGTAAATATTACGGCAAAATCCGCGAAGTTTTGGAAATGCCGAACCTCATTGAGGTCCAGAAATCTTCTTATGATCTTTTCCTGCGCTCCGGCGATGCAGAACAGCCCACAGACGGCGAAGGCATCAAAGGCGTGTTCCAGTCGGTTTTCCCGATCAAGGATTTCAACGAAACCTCTGTTCTGGAGTTCGTGAAATACGATCTGGAAAAACCCAAATACGACGTCGAAGAGTGTATGCAGCGCGACATGACCTACAGTGCGCCGCTCAAGGTCACTCTGCGTCTGATCGTGTTTGATGTCGATGAGGACACCGGCGCGAAATCGGTCAAGGACATCAAAGAACAGGACGTGTTCATGGGCGACATGCCCCTGATGACACCGAATGGTACCTTCATCGTGAACGGCACCGAGCGCGTGATCGTCAGCCAGATGCACCGCTCGCCCGGTGTGTTCTTTGACCACGACAAAGGCAAAACCCATTCCTCGGGCAAACTGCTGTTTGCCTGCCGCATCATCCCGTATCGCGGCAGCTGGCTGGACTTTGAGTTCGACGCCAAGGACATCGTCTTTGCCCGTATCGACCGTCGCCGGAAACTTCCTGTAACGACCCTGCTGTACGCGCTGGGTCTGGATCAGGAAGCGATCATGGACGCGTATTACAACACCGTGTCCTACAAGCTGGACAAGAAGAAAGGCTGGGTCACGCCCTTCTTCCCCGAGCGTGTGCGCGGCACCCGTCCGACTTACGATCTGATTGACGCGAAATCCGGTGAAGTGATTGCCGAAGCGGGCAAGAAAGTCACCCCGCGCGCGGTCAAGAAGCTGATCGACGAAGGTGCTGTCACCGACCTGCTGGTGCCCTTCGATAACATCGTCGGCAAATACGTCGCCAAGGACATCATCAACGAGGAAAACGGCGCGATCTATGTCGAAGCCGGCGATGAGCTGACCCTTGAGTATGACAAAGACGGCGACCTGATCGGTGGCACCGTCAAGGACCTGATGGATGCGGGCATCACCGACATCCCGGTTCTGGACATCGACAACGTCAACGTTGGCCCCTACATGCGCAACACCATGGCTCAGGACAAGAACCTGAACCGTGAAAGCGCGCTGATGGACATCTACCGCGTCATGCGTCCGGGCGAGCCGCCCACCGTCGAAGCGGCCTCGGCCCTGTTCGATACGCTGTTCTTCGACAGCGAGCGTTATGACCTGTCCGCCGTTGGCCGCGTGAAGATGAACATGCGTCTGGCTCTGGACGCGCCGGATACCCTGCGCACCCTGCGCCGCGAAGACATCGTGGCCTGCATCAAGGCGCTGGTGGAACTGCGTGACGGCAAAGGCGACGTGGACGATATCGACCACCTCGGCAACCGTCGTGTGCGTTCGGTCGGCGAACTGATGGAAAACCAGTACCGCGTTGGCCTGCTGCGCATGGAGCGCGCGATCAAAGAGCGTATGTCGTCGGTCGAGATCGACACCGTCATGCCGCAGGATCTGATCAACGCGAAACCGGCTGCGGCTGCTGTTCGTGAATTCTTCGGCTCGTCGCAGCTGTCGCAGTTCATGGACCAGACCAACCCGCTGTCGGAAGTCACCCACAAACGCCGCCTCTCGGCGCTTGGCCCCGGTGGTCTGACACGTGAGCGTGCGGGCTTTGAGGTGCGCGACGTACACCCGACCCACTATGGCCGGATGTGCCCGATTGAAACGCCGGAAGGTCCGAACATCGGTCTGATCAACTCGCTGGCCACCTTTGCCCGCGTGAACAAGTATGGCTTCATCGAAACACCCTACCGCGTCGTTAAAGACGCCGAGGTGACCGATGAGGTTCACTACATGTCCGCGACCGAGGAAATGCGTCACACCGTGGCGCAGGCGAACGCGACGCTGGATGCGGATGGCAAGTTCATCAACGATCTGGTGTCGACCCGTCAGGCCGGTGACTACACGCTTGCCCCGCGCGAGAATGTGGACCTGATCGACGTATCGCCGAAACAGCTGGTCTCGGTCGCTGCATCGCTGATCCCGTTCCTTGAAAATGACGACGCCAACCGCGCTCTGATGGGCTCGAACATGCAACGTCAGGCGGTTCCGCTGCTGCGCGCCGAAGCGCCGCTGGTCGGCACCGGGATCGAGGAAAAGGTTGCGATCGACTCAGGCGCTGCGATCCAGGCGAAACGCGCCGGTATCATCGACCAGGTCGATGCCCAGCGTATCGTTATCCGCGCCACCGAAGATCTGGAACTGGGCGATGCTGGCGTTGACATCTATCGTCTGCGCAAATTCCAGCGGTCTAACCAGAACACCTGCATCAACCAGCGTCCGCTGATCAAGGTGGGTGATACTGTCCAGAAGGGCGAGGTCATTGCCGATGGTCCGTCGACCGATATGGGTGAACTGGCCCTTGGTAAGAACGTGGTCGTCGCGTTCATGCCGTGGAACGGTTACAACTACGAAGACTCGATCCTGATCTCGGAACGTATCGCGCGTGACGACGTCTTTACCTCGGTCCATATCGAGGAATTCGAAGTCGCCGCCCGTGACACGAAGCTGGGCCCGGAAGAGATCACCCGCGACATCCCGAACGTCGGTGAAGAAGCGCTGCGCAACCTCGACGAGGCGGGCATCGTTTACATCGGCGCAGATGTTGAGCCGGGCGATATTCTGGTCGGCAAGATCACTCCGAAGGGCGAAAGCCCGATGACCCCGGAAGAAAAGCTGCTGCGCGCCATCTTTGGCGAAAAAGCATCTGACGTGCGCGACACTTCGCTGCGCGTGAAGCCGGGCGATTACGGTACGGTCGTTGAGGTTCGCGTCTTCAACCGTCACGGCGTCGAGAAAGACGAGCGTGCGTTGCAGATCGAGCGTGAGGAAGTCGAACGTCTGGCCCGTGACCGGGACGACGAGCTGGCGATCCTGGACCGCAACATCTATGCGCGTTTGCAGGGCCTGATCCTGGGTAAAACCGCTGTCAAAGGCCCGAAAGGCGTCAAGGCAGGGTCGGTGATCACCGAGGAACTGCTGGAAACCCTGACCCGTGGTCAGTGGTGGCAGCTGGCACTGGAAGGTGAGCAGGACGCACAGATCGTTGAGGCTCTGAACGAGCAATACGAAGTGCAAAAGCGTGCTCTGGACGCCCGTTTCGAAGACAAGGTCGAGAAAGTCCGTCGTGGCGACGACCTGCCGCCGGGTGTGATGAAGATGGTCAAAGTCTTCATCGCCGTGAAGCGCAAGCTGCAGCCGGGCGACAAGATGGCCGGTCGTCACGGGAACAAAGGTGTGATCTCCAAGGTTGTTCCGATGGAAGACATGCCGTTCCTGGCCGATGGTACACCGGTCGACTTCTGTCTGAACCCGCTGGGCGTGCCGTCGCGTATGAACGTTGGCCAGATCCTTGAAACCCACATGGGTTGGGCCGCACGTGGTCTGGGTCTGAACATCGATGAGGCTCTGGGTGAATACCGTCGGTCTGGCGATCTGACCCCGGTGCGCGAAGCGATGAAACTGGCCTATGGCGAGAATGTCTACGAAGAAGGCATCACTGGTCTGGACGAGGATGGCCTGATCGAGGCTGCGGGCAACGTGACTCGTGGTGTTCCGATCGCAACCCCGGTCTTCGACGGTGCCAAAGAGGCTGACGTCAACGACGCGCTGGTGCGTGCAGGCTTCTCGGAAAGCGGTCAGTCGGTTCTGTTCGACGGTCGCACCGGTGAGCAATTCGCGCGTCCGGTGACCGTTGGCATCAAGTACCTGCTGAAACTGCACCACCTTGTGGACGACAAAATCCACGCGCGTTCGACCGGGCCGTACAGCCTGGTTACCCAGCAGCCGCTGGGTGGTAAGGCGCAGTTCGGTGGTCAGCGCTTTGGTGAGATGGAGGTCTGGGCTCTGGAAGCTTACGGCGCCGCCTACACCCTGCAGGAGATGTTGACCGTGAAATCGGATGACGTCGCCGGCCGGACCAAAGTGTACGAGTCGATCGTCAAGGGCGAGGATAACTTTGAAGCGGGCGTACCGGAATCGTTCAACGTTCTGGTGAAAGAAGTCCGTGGCCTCGGCCTGAATATGGAACTCCTGGATGCGGAGGTGGATGAGTGAAAACGATCGCCGTCATGTCGGCTGTGTGCTTGTCCGTAGTTTCTTGCGGTAAGCCACAGTCGTTTGACGGAGAGTCGTATGAATTTCGCCCCGATCAGGATGGGTGGATTGCTGGGCACGATAACCCAAGCGTCACTCATCAGGTCCAGACCAGTTTTTCCTTCGGTGGAAGTACCGGCGATGCCAAGGAAAAACCTCTGATCGAAGCTATTTCGGACTTTTGCGGTTCAGACAGTGTGTTAACTGAAACAGATGTTGGCCTTGTCTCGCTTTCAACGCTGCATTGGGACGGAAATAACTCTTGGGGAACTATCACAACCTGGGGCTTCAACTGCCCTCAAGCACTTGGATAAAACATGAACCAGGAAATCACCAACAACCCGTTCAACCCGCTGACGCCGCCGAAGGTTTTCGACGAGATCAAGGTCTCGCTGGCGTCGCCCGAGCGGATTCTGTCTTGGTCCTATGGCGAGATCAAGAAACCCGAAACCATCAACTACCGGACGTTCAAGCCCGAGCGTGACGGTCTGTTCTGCGCGCGTATCTTTGGCCCGATCAAAGACTACGAGTGTCTGTGCGGCAAATATAAGCGGATGAAGTATCGCGGCGTTGTCTGCGAGAAATGCGGTGTTGAAGTCACCCTGCAGAAAGTCCGCCGCGAGCGTATGGGCCACATCGAACTGGCAGCGCCCGTAGCCCACATCTGGTTCCTGAAATCGCTGCCGTCCCGCATCGGTCTGATGCTGGACATGACGCTGCGCGATCTGGAACGCGTTCTGTACTTTGAAAACTACGTTGTCATCGAGCCCGGTCTGACCGACCTGACCTATGGCCAGATGCTGACCGAAGAAGAGTACATGGACGCGCAAGATGCCTATGGCATGGACGCGTTCACCGCGAATATTGGTGCGGAAGCCATCCGTGAGATGCTGGCCCAGATTGATCTGGAAGCCGAAGCCGAGCAGCTGCGCGCTGATCTGGCCGAAGCGACTGGTGAACTGAAGCCCAAGAAGATCATCAAGCGTCTGAAAGTTGTTGAATCCTTCCTCGAGTCAGGCAACCGGCCCGAATGGATGGTGATGACCGTGATCCCGGTCATTCCGCCGGAACTGCGTCCGCTGGTTCCGCTGGATGGTGGCCGTTTTGCGACTTCGGATCTGAATGATCTGTATCGCCGCGTCATCAACCGGAACAACCGTCTGAAGCGTCTGATCGAACTGCGCGCGCCTGACATCATCGTCCGCAACGAAAAGCGGATGCTGCAGGAATCTGTTGACGCTCTGTTCGACAACGGCCGTCGTGGCCGCGTGATCACCGGTGCCAACAAGCGTCCGCTGAAATCGCTGTCGGACATGCTGAAAGGTAAGCAGGGTCGCTTCCGTCAGAACCTTTTGGGTAAGCGCGTCGACTTCTCGGGCCGTTCGGTCATTGTGACCGGTCCGGAGCTTAAGCTGCACCAGTGTGGTCTGCCCAAAAAAATGGCGCTGGAGCTGTTCAAGCCGTTCATCTACTCGCGCCTTGAAGCCAAGGGTCTGTCTTCGACTGTTAAACAGGCGAAGAAACTGGTCGAGAAAGAGCGTCCCGAAGTGTGGGATATCCTCGATGAGGTGATCCGCGAACACCCTGTCATGCTGAACCGTGCGCCCACGCTGCACCGACTTGGCATTCAGGCGTTCGAGCCGGTCCTGATCGAAGGTAAAGCCATCCAGCTGCACCCGCTGGTCTGTTCGGCCTTTAACGCAGACTTCGACGGCGACCAGATGGCCGTTCACGTCCCGCTGAGCCTTGAGGCCCAGCTGGAAGCCCGTGTTCTGATGATGTCGACGAACAACGTTCTGTCGCCTGCAAACGGCGCGCCCATTATTGTCCCGTCGCAGGATATGATCCTGGGTCTGTACTATGTGACCCTGGAACGCGAAGGCATGCCGGGCGAAGGCAAGGTGTTTGGCTCGATCGAAGAAGTTCAGCACGCGCTGGACGCCGGTGAGGTGCATCTGCACACCAAGATCACCGCGCGGATCACGCAGATCGACGACGAAGGCAACGAAGTTCAGAAGCGCTATGAAACCACTCCGGGCCGTCTGCGTCTGGGTGCGTTGCTGCCGATGAACAACAAAGCGCCGTTCGAACTGGTCAACCGCCTGCTACGGAAGAAAGAAGTGCAGCAGGTGATCGACACTGTCTACCGCTATTGCGGTCAGAAAGAGTCGGTCATCTTCTGTGACCAGATCATGTCGATGGGCTTCAAAGAAGCGTTCAAGGCGGGCATCTCGTTCGGTAAGGACGACATGGTGATCCCCGACGACAAGTGGGGCATCGTCGATGACACCCGCGGTCAGGTGAAGGACTTTGAACAGCAGTACATGGACGGCCTGATCACTCAGGGCGAAAAGTACAACAAAGTTGTCGATGCCTGGTCGAAGTGTAACGACCGCGTCACCGAGGCGATGATGAGCACGATCTCGTCGTCGGATCGGGCAGAGGACGGGTCCGAGCAGGAACCAAACTCGGTCTACATGATGGCCCACTCGGGTGCGCGTGGCTCGGTCACTCAGATGAAACAGCTGGGCGGTATGCGCGGCCTGATGGCCAAGCCGAACGGTGACATCATCGAGACGCCGATCATCTCGAACTTTAAAGAAGGTCTGACCGTTCTCGAGTACTTCAACTCGACCCACGGTGCCCGTAAGGGTCTGTCGGATACCGCTCTGAAGACGGCGAACTCGGGTTACCTGACCCGTCGTCTGGTGGACGTGGCGCAGGACTGCATCGTTCGTGAGATCGACTGTGGCACCGAGCGTGCGATCACCGCCGAAGCAGCTGTGAACGATGGTGAGGTTGTCGCCTCGCTGGCCGAACGTGTGCTGGGCCGTGTCTCTGCCGACGACGTTCTGCGTCCCGGCACGGATGAGGTTCTGGTCGCTGCTGGTCAGTTGATTGACGAGCGCATGGCCGACACCATTGATGAGGCCGGTGTTGCCTCGATGCGCATCCGCTCGCCTCTGACCTGTGAGTCCGAGGAAGGCGTCTGTGCAACCTGCTACGGTCGTGACCTGGCCCGCGGTACCATGGTCAACACGGGTGAGGCTGTCGGCATCATCGCCGCCCAGTCCATTGGTGAACCCGGTACACAGCTGACAATGCGAACCTTCCACATCGGTGGTGTTGCTCAAGGTGGTCAGCAGTCGTTCCAGGAAGCCAGCCAGGAAGGTGTTGTTTCCTTCGAGAACCCGCAGATTCTGGTCAATGCCGCAGGCGAAAGCCTGGTCATGGGCCGGAACATGAAGCTGGTGATCAGCGACGAGCACGGCGAAGAGCGTGCCAGCCACAAGCTGGGTTACGGCTCCAAGCTGTTTGTCAAGGACGGCACCAAAGTGGCCCGTGGCGACAAGCTGTTCGAATGGGATCCCTACACCCTGCCGATCATCGCCGAGAAAGCCGGTACTGCGAAATACGTTGACCTTGTTTCGGGCCTCGCTGTCCGGGATGAGACCGATGATGCAACCGGTATGACCCAGAAGATCGTGATCGACTGGCGCGCCGCCCCCAAAGGCAGCGACCTCAAGCCCGAGATCATTCTGGTCGGTGAAGATGGCGAGCCGGTCCGCAATGACGCGGGCAACCCGGTTCACTATCCGATGTCGGTGGATGCGATCCTGTCGGTCGAAGATGGCCAGCAAATCGAAGCCGGTGACGTTGTCGCGCGTATCCCGCGTGAAGGCGCCAAGACCAAAGACATCACCGGTGGTCTGCCGCGTGTGGCCGAACTGTTCGAAGCCCGTCGTCCGAAAGATCACGCGATCATCGCAGAAGCCGATGGTTACGTGCGCTTTGGCCGCGACTACAAGAACAAGCGCCGCATCAGCATCGAACCGGCGGACGAGTCCATGGAGACCATCGAATACATGGTGCCCAAGGGCAAGCACATCCCGGTCGCCGAAGGGGACTTCATCCAGAAGGGTGAATACCTGATGGACGGTAACCCTGCCCCGCATGACATCCTGTCGATCATGGGTGTCGAAGCGCTGGCGGATTACATGATCGACGAGGTGCAGGACGTTTATCGTCTGCAGGGCGTGAAGATCAACGACAAGCACATCGAGGTCATCGTGCGCCAGATGCTGCAGAAGTGGGAGATCCTGGATTCAGGCGACACCACCCTGCTGAAAGGCGAGCATGTCGACAAGCAGGAGTTCGACGCGGCCAACGAGAAGACCATCTCGCGCGGCGGTCGTCCGGCTCAGGGCGAGCCGATCCTGTTGGGGATCACCAAAGCCTCGCTGCAGACGCGCTCGTTCATCTCGGCGGCGTCGTTCCAGGAAACCACCCGCGTTCTGACCGAAGCTTCGGTTCAGGGCAAGAAAGACAAACTGGTTGGCCTGAAAGAGAACGTCATCGTCGGCCGCCTGATCCCCGCCGGTACCGGTGGAGCGACCCAGGCCGTGCGTCAGGTTGCCCAGTCGCGCGACAATGTCGTCATTGAGGCGCGCAGGGAAGAGGCCGAAGCGGCCGCTGCTCTGGCCGCTCCGACGTTCGACGACGATATGGTCGGTGATGAGCTGGACGTTCTGGTGGAAACGCCGGAAAGCCGCGAGTAACTCGTGAAAACCGAAAAGTAGAGAAGGCTCCTGCAGGATTGCAGGGGCCTTTTTTTGTTGGCCTCCGATGCTCAATAGTGGTCGCATTGGACTAGAAGGTGACGGGCTTCATTCACACCCGCAGAACATGGGCTTTAACCGGATCCGCCTTGCCCTTGAGGTTAAGCGTGCGTTGTTCGGCTATTTCAGGCTTGTTGTTCAGGTGTTCATGGAAAGCTTCGGAATAAACCAGTTCTCGCGATCCAGCTTCTGCCTGAAAACGCGCGGCTATGTTGACCGTATCGCCGACTGCCGTGAAATCTTTGGCTGCGCCGGTCCGAATTGATCCCACGTTTGCAGTTCCCAAAGTCATGCCGACGCCGACATCAAGCGGGAGATTGCCGTTGTCCAAGCCCGTCACCAGCCTTTTTGCGGCCGCCAGCATCTTGTCTGCCGTATGTTCGCTCAGTGAGGGCAATGGCACAGGGTAGATCGCCATAATCTGATCGCCGATATATTCCACAATCGCGTCATCGCGGGTGATTTCTTGTGTCGCGACCTCATAGAACTGGGTCAACACGCGCGCCACCTCATCGGGCGCATGAGATTCAGACCACGCCGTAAAGCCCCGAAGATCGGCGAATAGAATTCCGACCTCAAGATTGATGGTAACGGCAGGCAAAGCTGTGAAGCAGCTTTGGCAAAAGTTCGGGTTTTTGGAAGAAGGCCTGATGCCCAGGACTTTTCCCAAACCTTCAAACGGCACGAGGCAAAATCTGCAACGCGGCGAAGAGGGCAGAAATCGTGTAATCGCCCGGACCCGACCAACAAATCCTGTCATGCACAGATTCAGGATAAGCGGATCCTCGTCCGAGGAAAGACGACTGACGATCCAAGCGTCGTGATTATAGATATACCAGACAAAAGCAGCGGTCAGCAGGATACACAGCAGCGCTCCGAGCAAAACCGAGTAGAGAACGGCCGAGATAATCGAAAGCGTCAGAATGAGAACGCCGACAAAGATTACTCCGATTTCAAACAGACGAGCGTTTCGCATCAACAGGTACCGGTTCGAACACGATCAGTATACACGACTTGTCTGTTTCTGCGTGCTTTGTTCTTTCGCTGATCGGTGAGGCCTTGTGAGCTCGGTGTCTTGACAAGAACGGACGTGATCTTGCCTATGTTTTTTATTTGGAAGCTTTGGAAGTCTTTGGATGACCCCGAATTTAAAGGGCGCCCTGCTGATGATGGGCAGCATGGCTGCGTTTACCGTCAACGATACGCTGGTCAAACTGGTCGGGCAGGAAATCCCGCTGTTTCAGCTTGTTGCAATGCGTGGCGCGCTTGCGTCTGTGCTGGTGTTCTTGCTGGCCAGGCATCTGGGGAGTTTGCATCTTAACTTCCCGCGTCATGACAAGTGGTTGGTGGCATTTCGCTGTGTCACCGAGCTGGCAGCCACGTTCTTTTTTCTCACCGCTCTGATGCACATGCCGCTTGCCAATGTGACGGCGGTTTTGCAGGCCTTGCCCCTGACAGTGACCCTGGGCGCGGCATTGTTTTTTGGAGAATCTATCGGTTGGCGGCGCATTGCGGCAATTGCGATGGGGTTCTCCGGGATGCTGCTGATTGTGCGTCCCGGCGCCGACGGGTTCAGCGTTTATGCCATCTATGTCCTGATTGCGGTCGTCGCGGTCACGGCTCGCGATCTGATCACGCGGCGTATGTCGGCGGATGTTCCGTCGATGGTGGTGACCTTGGCGACATCACTTTCGATTTCGTTGGCTGCGTTCGTTGCTTCGGTATTTCAGGGGTGGGTTGTCGTGCCGGTCACCTCGGGTGCGATGGTCGCCGGAGCTGCCGTATTTGTCCTGATGGGCTACTTGTTCAGCGTCATGGTCATGCGCGTGGGAGAAGTTGGTTTTGTCGCTCCGTTCCGGTACTCCAGCCTGCTATGGGCGCTGGGGCTGGGCTGGGTTGTGTTTGGTGACTGGCCCGATGCGATCACGCTGCTGGGGGCCGGTTTGGTCGTCGGCGCAGGGTTGTTTACCCTGTTCCGCGAACGCGCACGTCAAGCGGCGGTATGAACCTGACGAACATGCGCGGCGTCGATGGCGAAACGTGCCGAGAAGTCTTTCTGCATCTCCGGGGTCAAGGGGGCCAGCTGCGCCTTTTGCTTCTCTGCCCTGCGGGAATCGTTGAACCGGTTTAACGATCGCACCCACATAGGAACATCGGGGTAACTGATCACCGGCATGAAACGCCCGATCCGGTTATGAGAGAAGCTGATAATCGTGTGGGTGGATCCACCTGCAATGCACATCCCCAGCCCCACGCCCAACAGTGATTTGTAAACCTGCGCTGCCTTGATCCCCTCGGGGCCGAAACTGGCCAGATAGCCGTTGTTGAAATCGATCCCGATGGCCTGCCTTTGGTTCAGCAGCGCCTGACCATCGGATGCCGCTGCTCGCAAATGCTTGATGAAGTCCACGGAAACGGCATCGTCATCGTCATGGCGGAACTGAAGGCATGGTCGATCGGGACATGCACGCGCTTCGTGCAGAATGCGCTTCATGATCTGTCGATGTTTCAGGGTTGGATCAACCGGTTTCCGGATGATCCGGGCCTGGCTGATATTTGCGGTCAGATCATTGAGCCGCTCGAGCGCAGCATTTGGCAGACAGGTGCCGACAACGATCAGAAGCTCGAAATCCTCATCCGTTTGCGCGTGGAAGCTGGGCAATGTCGTGGATTCGAAAAGGCGAAACCGCTCTTCCAATCGTGCGGGGCTATAAAGATGGCGGCGGCGGGCTTCGACGGTGTCGTGTTCAATCTGAAAATCCCCCAGCGCAGGGAAGGAAAAGCGGCACAGGCCGATAACTTGCATGATTCACCCGTCAGAATTGGCTTGGCCAAACTATGCATATGCGCTTTCCGGCCTGCAACCGGGCTAGAGGGGTGGAACAGCATCAGATACGCTGATAAATCAGCGCTATCCGGCCTGAAGGGTATCAAGACCCGAGCGCTGTTGACACCGGCGCCGACTCCGCTTAATACGCGCGACATCTCGGTACCGGGGGCCGCCCCATAACCGATTTCAGTAATGAACTGGTCAAGGCCCGGACAGTTTTGTCGTTCGCGCCCTCTGATAACAAACCGCGACGTTCACCTCGGAATGGGAACGCTCGCGGGTTTTGCGCTTGTGGACGCATGAGTGCAGCGAATTTAACCGCACGCAACCCGCGTGCATGTCATGTGTGTTGCAAAACGGGGAAGAAACCGGAATGCCAACTATTCAACAGCTGATCCGCAAACCGCGGCAGCCCAAAGTAAAACGCTCGAAGTCCATGCACCTGGAGCAGTGCCCGCAGAAACGCGGCGTCTGCACACGTGTATATACAACCACACCGAAAAAGCCGAACTCGGCTATGCGTAAGGTTGCCAAGGTGCGCCTGACCAACGGGTTCGAGGTCATCTCTTACATCCCCGGTGAAAGCCACAACCTGCAGGAACACTCGGTTGTTCTGATCCGTGGCGGCCGTGTAAAAGACCTTCCAGGTGTGCGTTACCACATCCTGCGCGGTGTTCTGGATACTCAGGGCGTCAAAGACCGTAAGCAACGCCGTTCGAAATACGGCGCGAAGCGTCCCAAGTAAGAAGGAGAGGCTGATATGTCCCGTCGTCACGCCGCCGAAAAACGCGAAGTCCTGCCTGACGCCAAATTTGGCGACAAGGTTCTGACCAAATTCATGAACAACCTGATGATCGACGGCAAAAAGTCGGTCGCAGAGCGCATCGTTTACAACGCGTTTGACCGCGTTGAGACCAAGATCAAGCGCGCTCCTGTCGAAGTGTTCCACGAAGCGCTCGACAACATCAAACCGTCGGTCGAGGTTCGCTCGCGCCGGGTTGGTGGTGCAACCTATCAGGTTCCGGTCGAAGTCCGCCCCGAGCGCCGCGAAGCACTGGCCATCCGCTGGCTGATCACTGCTGCGCGCGGCCGCAACGAAAACACCATGGAAGAGCGCCTTGCAGGCGAGCTGCTGGACGCCGTTCAGTCCCGCGGTACTGCTGTGAAAAAGCGCGAAGACACCCACAAGATGGCCGAGGCGAACAAAGCCTTCAGCCACTACCGTTGGTAATTCAGAGGCTTATCAAAAATGGCACGCGAATATCCGCTCGAACTGTACCGTAACTTCGGTATCATGGCGCACATCGATGCAGGTAAGACCACCTGCTCGGAGCGTATCCTGTATTACACTGGTAAATCCCACAACATCGGTGAGGTGCACGATGGTGCAGCCACCATGGACTGGATGGAACAGGAGCAGGAACGCGGCATCACCATCACTTCGGCTGCGACCACCACCTTCTGGGAACGCACCGAAGACGGTCAGACCGCCGATACCCCCAAGCACCGCCTGAACATCATCGACACCCCCGGCCACGTTGACTTCACCATCGAAGTTGAACGCTCGCTGGCGGTTCTCGACGGTGCCGTTTGCGTTCTGGACGCAAACGCCGGTGTTGAGCCCCAGACCGAAACCGTGTGGCGTCAGGCTGACCGCTACAAGGTTCCGCGTATGGTTTTCGTCAACAAAATGGACAAGATCGGCGCAGACTTCTTCAACTGCGTTCGCATGATCGAAGACCGCACCGGCGCACGCGCTGTTCCGGTTGGTATTCCGATCGGCGCCGAATCCGAGCTGGAAGGTTTGATCGACCTTGTCACCATGGAAGAGTGGCTGTGGCAGGGCGAAGATCTGGGCGCAAGCTGGATCAAAGCACCGATCCGCGACAGCCTGAAAGACATGGCTGACGAATGGCGCGGCAAGATGATCGAAGCGGCCGTCGAAATGGACGACGACGCGATGATGGAATACCTGGAAGGCAATGAGCCCGACGTTACGACCCTGCGCGCCCTGCTGCGCAAAGGTACTCTGGACATCGCGTTCGTTCCGGTTCTGGGTGGCTCGGCGTTCAAGAACAAAGGCGTTCAGCCGCTGCTCAACGCTGTGATCGACTATCTGCCCAGCCCGCTGGACGTTGTCGATTACATGGGCTTCAAACCCGGCGACGAAGAAGAAGTTCGTGATATCGCACGTCGTGCCGATGACGACATGGCCTTCTCGGGTCTGGCGTTCAAAATCATGAACGACCCCTTCGTTGGCTCGCTGACCTTTACCCGGATCTACTCGGGCACCATGAACAAGGGTGACTCGATCCTGAACTCGACCAAAGGTAAGAAAGAGCGCATCGGTCGTATGATGATGATGCACTCGAACAACCGGGAAGAGATCGAAGAAGCGTTTGCAGGCGACATCATCGCGCTGGCGGGTCTGAAAGACACCACCACCGGTGACACCCTGTGTGATGCGAAGGATCCGGTGGTTCTGGAAACCATGACCTTCCCCGATCCGGTGATCGAGATCGCGGTTGAGCCCAAAACCAAGGGCGACCAGGAAAAGATGTCCCAGGGTCTGGCCCGTCTGGCCGCCGAAGACCCGTCTTTCCGCGTGGAAACTGATCTGGAATCGGGTCAGACCATCATGAAGGGCATGGGCGAACTTCACCTGGACATCCTGGTGGATCGTCTGAAGCGCGAGTTCAAGGTTGAGGCAAACATCGGTGCGCCGCAGGTGGCCTATCGCGAAACCATTGGTCACGAAGTTGAACATACCTACACCCACAAGAAACAGTCGGGTGGTTCGGGTCAGTTCGCCGAAGTCAAAATGGTCATCTCGCCGACAGAGCCTGCCGAAGGTTATTCGTTTGAAAGCCGCATCGTTGGTGGTGCTGTTCCGAAGGAATACATTCCGGGCGTTGAAAAAGGCATCAACTCGGTCATGGACAGCGGCCCGCTGGCTGGCTTCCCCGTGATCGACTTCAAGGTCGCCCTGCTGGACGGTAAGTTCCACGACGTTGACTCGAGCGTTCTGGCGTTCGAAATCGCGGCTCGTATGTGTATGCGTGAAGGCATGCGCAAAGCGGGCGCGAAACTGCTGGAACCGATCATGAAGGTCGAAGTGATCACCCCGGAAGAATATACCGGCGGTATCATCGGCGACCTGACCTCGCGTCGTGGCCAGGTGTCTGGTCAGGAACCGCGCGGCAACGCAATTGCGATTGATGCGTTCGTTCCGCTGGCGAACATGTTCGGCTACATCAACACCCTGCGTTCGATGTCGTCGGGCCGTGCCCAGTTCACCATGCAGTTCGACCACTACGATCCGGTTCCGCAGAACATCTCGGACGAGATTCAGGCGAAATACGCATAAGCGAAGATTTGAGGGAGCGTGGGTATCACGCTCCCTTCATTACCGAAAAAGGAGGCCATCATGGCAAAGGAAAAGTTTGAGCGTAATAAGCCGCACGTCAACATCGGTACGATTGGCCACGTTGACCACGGCAAGACCACGCTGACCGCAG